>NZ_CP113977.2:3664565-3969946 GCF_026870175.2 Flavobacterium aestivum
GGCATACCCAAAGATCCTAGAATATCGACCAATTTTTGACTCAAAACCGGAATAGCTGATAATCTATTTTTATGGATTGTATCACAAATTGAATCCAGTTTTTTCACACTCTCCTCTACCTCTTTCGATAAACTTTCTATTTCCTCATCAAGATTTCCTAATTCTAAAACTGAATTTTCTAAATTAGTCTGAATCTCTATCAATTCATCAACCGAAAGTACTTGATGTTTCTTTTGGAGATTATATATAAGTTGCAACTTTTGATTAATTAAATTCAATTGCTCAGGATCATTAATCAATTTCTCTGAGCAACGATTTAACTCAACTGCAATATCCTCAAATTCAATCTTTAAACTTGTAATTCTTTCAAATAACAAATTATATTCTGATGAAAAAACAGCTATTTTTTGAATTGCATTTTTTATCTCATTTAAATTATGAAAAACACCAATCTGTTCTTCATTAGATAATGCCAAAGACTTATCTAGAGATTCTTTGATAATTTCTACATTATTTAGCTGCTCATAATCTGCCTCAAGAGTTTCTTGCTCTCCGGATTTTAATTTTGCAGATACCAATTCATCTAAAAGAAAAGTATTATACTCTTGTTCTTTTGAAGCATCTGCTTTTCTTTTAAGCATTGCATTCAACTTAGACTTATCTGATTTATATTTTTTCAAAAAAGACTGATACTCTAAAATTATATCCTGATTATTTGCAATTGCATCAATAATTTTAAATTGAACATTTTCATCAGACAATTCCTGAGTTTGTTGTTGCGAATGAATATCTATTAAATACAAACTCAATTCCTGCAACTCTTGAAGATTTACAGGACTATCATTTACAAATGCTCTAGATTTTCCTGAAGGCAATATTTCTCTTCGAATAATGGTATCATTTTCGAAATCCAGATCATTTTCCTCAAAAAAAGGAAGCAAGTTATATTTAGAAATATCAAAATGAGCTTCAATCACACATTTTTCTTCTTTATTTTTAAGCGATGTTAAGTCGGCTCTTTTACCTAACGCCAAACCTAACGCTCCTAATATTATCGATTTACCGGCACCCGTTTCACCCGTAATAATTGAAAAACCTTTAGAAAAATCAATTGCTAATTTTTCGATTAACGCATAGTTTTTTATCGACAGAGAAGTAATCATTTATATAGTTTTAAGGATAAATTGACTTAATTAAAGAATAACTAATAATAAAATTAATATTTAATTAATTGCCATTTACTAGAGTTCATAGGAGATGTTTTGTTCAAACTATCAACCAAGTCAGTAATAGTAATACTTGGTCCTCCTGAAAAAATAGAAACAATTTCATCTGAATTTGAATCCATAAAAATTCTCAATAGATAAGAATTAGGTTTGGTATCATTTAATTTAGCTAAATTCATCAAAGCGCCTTTAATCATTTCTTTGGCTTTTTTCTGATCTAGATTCATTATGTCTAAACCTGTATAATATTGAGCAATCGACATTCTTATATCATTATAGGTCGGTGACAATAAGTCATTTATTAAAGAATATCTACTAATTGGGCCATCGGATTGGTTCCATCCTTTATTTCCGCCTTGCTGGGCAACATTGGCAATATTTAATGCTTCGCTATAATATTTATTTCCATACATAGGAACAAAAGTATCAGCATCCATTCCTAATATTACATAACAATAGAAAGAAATAACCGAAACCAGATTAGAAGCATAACTCGTTGGGATGTAAGTCAAGTTTTCGAACTCAGTATAATTGAAGGTAAAATCTTTATCATTCAAATTTAAAACTGGAGACGAATACGACGAGTTGTATATATTTCTTGAAGACTGTATTTGTATATTAGCAACAAATTGATCCGAATTATAACTTGAAATTGTTATAAACATCGAACAATCAACTTTCTCCTTTTGTGACATTGATTGACCTGTCCAATCTGTTTTATTTACAAACTCATTCAATGCAGTTTCTAGAGTTTTAAAAACCTGCTGATTTGCATTGTTCACTTTTTGGGTATTCAGTGATACTGTGCAATTCAGTTGTTGCGCTTGAATAAAGCCACACCACATCAATAGAAATAAAACATATTTAACCATAAAAGTGCGTTATTATCTTGTTTAAAATATCATCAGCTACTTCTTCCTTAGATTTCAAATCCATTGGTTCTATATTAAAAGAGCTATCAATAAAAGTAACTTTATTGGTTGCTTTACCAAAACCGGCTCCTTGATCTTGTAAGGAATTAAGAACAATCAAATTTAGGTTTTTTTTCTGAATTTTAGCTTTAGCATTTTCAATTTCATTTTCAGTTTCTAAAGCAAAGCCTATCAAGAATTGATTCTTTTTAATATCGCCAAGTGAAGCAAGGATATCTTTGGTTTTTTCGAGCTCGATTGTAAAATCATCGGCTGCTTTTTTTATTTTTTGATCAGCTACATTTTTAGGTTTATAATCAGCTACTGCAGCAGCTGCAATTGCCACATCAACATCTGCATAATGTTTATGACAGGCATCATACATTTCTTGAGCAGAGACAACTGAAACTAATTGTACTAAAGGGTGATTTATTTTAAAATGTGTTGGTCCGGATACCAATATAACAGTTGCGCCATAATTGGCTGCACTTTCAGCTAGGTCAAAACCCATTTTACCTGAAGAATGATTCCCAATAAATCGAACTGGATCTATTGCCTCATAAGTAGGGCCTGCGGTAATCAATATTTTTTTTCCTTTTAGCGGTAATTTACTTTCGAGATCAGCTTCTAAGAAAGAAACAATATTCTCTGGCTCTGCCATTCTACCTTCGCCAGATAAACCACTGGCAAGTTCTCCACTTTCAGCAGGAATCATTATATTACCGAATTCCTTTAAAGACTTAAAACTCTCAACTGTAGAAGGATGAATATACATATCTAAGTCCATTGCTGGCGCAAAATAAACAGGACATTTGGCAGATAGGTAACAAGCAATTAACAGATTATCACACAATCCGTTTGCCATTTTGGATAAAGTATTGGCAGTTGCAGGTGCAATAACCATTAAATCGGCCCAAAGACCAAACTCAACATGATTATTCCATTCCTCATTTTTTTCATCTTTATTGTAAAAATCAGAAAAAACGGGATTCTTGGATAATGTAGATAAGGTAAGTGGGGTTATAAAATCCTTAGAAGCAGGTGTCATTATCACTTGGACATGTGCACCTGCTTTTATGAAAAGTCGAACTAATGAAGCCGTTTTATACGCAGCAATTCCGCCAGAAATTCCCAGCAAAATCTTTTTTCCGCTTAAAACTGACATTATATCGATTATTTATTTGCGTCTCTGTGGTAGATTTTACCATCTAACCATTCTTGAACTGCCAAAGCGTGTGGCTTTGGTAATTTCTCGTAAAATTTAGAAACTTCGATTTGCTCTTTATTTTCAAAAACTTCTTCTAGACTATCGTTGTAAGTTGCAAATTCTTCTAGCTTTTCAGTCAATTCTTTTTTGATTTCAGAATTAATTTGATTTGCTCTTTTAGCCATAATTGTTATCGCCTCATACACATTTCCAGTAGGTTCTTCAATAACTGTTTTGTTATAAGTTATTGTGTTTACTGGAGCATTTGTCTTTTTTAAATCCATGACTTTATTTATTTATTATATTTTTGTAATTCTAAATCAATTTGTGCTGACATTTCGTCTACTTTAGCCTTATATTCAGTATTAGGTTTAAACTTAACCAAATTCAAATAATATGTTTTTGCTGCATTAAGTCTTTCTTCCATTTTAGAAGGAATACTGTTCATGGCTAACAAGTAAGCTGAATCAAATTTATAGTATAATGCTTTTTCCTTGTATGGAGTCCCTGGGAAATCTGCAATAAAATTATCAAAAGCAATAATTGCTGATTTATAATTTGAAATTCTATTATATTCTAAAGCATTTTCGTAAACTTTACGTTCAATTTTGTCATTCAATTTTCTAGAAATAGTATTAGCTTCAGCAATATACTTCGAATTTGGATAACGATCAATAAATCCTTGCATCTTTTCAATGGCTTTGAATGTATCGGTCTGATCTATCGAATAAACTGGTGACAACATTGAGTAACTTAATGCTCCTAAGTAAGCACATTCTTCTGCTTTCTCACTCTTTGGATACCCGGAAACAAAACTATCAAACTGGTAACCAGCTATATAATATTGTTTTGTTTTATAGCAAGATTGAGAATACATGTAGAATAATTTTTCCCCTTGCGGTTTCCCTCTATAAGCAGGTGCCAATTGTTCAAAAAGTCTAATTGCTTTGGAATATTTTCCTGCATCATATAATTTTGAAGCTACATCAAACTTTACTGCAACATCTTCGGTTTTTAATGCCGTTTGATATTCACTACATGAGCAAAAAAAGAGAACAACAAGCAATACAGATATTATTTTTTTCATTTTTTTACTTAAATATTTATACTGGATAATTTAAATCCATAATAAAATGGCACCAAAGTTTTGATGGCAAATTTAGTTATTAATTTAGCTATTACAAAATATTTCTTTGTATAAAAAAATCTAGTGATTTTTAGGCATTTTTATCAATATTTTTTACAAAAACGCTTAATCGTTTTGCCAGAGATTCATCTACAGTAACCAGTGGCAAACGCACCACATTTTCCGAAATTCCTAGGATCTTAAACACTTCTTTAATCCCTGCTGGGTTTCCTTGTTCAAAAATCATATCAATACAATCTGATAATAAATATTGCGATTTGTATGCATCGTCAACTTTTCTATTCAATCCTAAACGGATCATTTCAGAAAATTCTTTAGGAAAACCTTGGCCAATTACTGATATAACTCCTACACCACCTGCCAAAACAATAGGTAAAGCAATCATGTCATCTCCTGAAATCACAAGAAAATCTTTAGGCTTATTTTTTAATAATTGCATAGCCTGAACCATATCACCAGCAGCTTCTTTTATAGCTACTATATTTTCAAAATCATTAGCTAATCTAATAACTGTTGAAGGCAACATATTGCTAGCAGTTCTTCCTGGAACATTATACAATATTACCGGAATAGGTGATGCTTCAGAAACTGCTTTAAAGTGCTGATAAATTCCCTCTTGAGTAGGTCTATTATAATAAGGCGAAACAGAAAGTATAGCAACAAAACTAGACAAATCTCTTGTCTTTAATTCTTCTACCACTTTTAATGTATTATTCCCTCCTACACCCAAAACCAAAGGCAGTCTTCCTGCATTTACTTCGATTACAGTTTGAATCACCAACTCTTTTTCATCTTGCGATAATGTGGCATTTTCTGCTGTTGTACCAAGTACAACAAGATATTCAATACCTCCATCAATCGAAAAATTTACAATTCTTTTTAAAGCATCAATATCTATTGAAAAATCTTCTTTGAATGGTGTGATTAGAGCAACTCCTGTTCCTATTAATGATTGCATAATTTAAATTATATTTTGTTTAATATTTTTAAGTATCTAAATAATTCATGAGTAAAAACCTTGTGATTTCCTGTATTACAGCTAATCGTCAAGTGATTTAATCTTTTATCAATAGATGAAAAACCAACTTTGAATTTTGCTTTTGATTTACTGGTCAAAAGCAACAAAACAGGTTTTTCAACATCATAATAATTAATTAATAAATCAAATTCATCAGAGATAAACTCATTTATTGATTGTAATTCTGTCACTCCTTTAAAATTGAAATCTTTCAATCCAAAAACAGTATACGAATACGATTCATTCTTTTTTAAAACATCTCTGTAAACAATAACTTTAATATCAGTTTCGGCTATTCCATTAGAAACGATTTCTTTTATTAAAGGATTTGTATTTAAAAAATAACTTTCATCAACAAGTAATCCAACTGTTTTTATTGGATTCTTATGATCCTCCATCGCAACATTCCGTAAGCTGTTTTTTAAAACTTTTTTAATTAATATGCTCTTTATGTAATTTAAAAACATAGTACTTTCACAGGGTTACAAATTTAATTAATTAAGTTACATTTGAGATCGCAAATCTAAAAAAGTATAACGAGGTTTTAAAACTTTTTGTTATATTCTTAACATTTTATTCTTCGTCGTCAGCAACCAGCTATATCATTACTAAACAAGACACTTAATAAAAACAACTTAAAAATAAATACTAACAATTTGATTATCAGAGAAAATATCCATTATTTTTCCTCCAAACAAATCAACAATTTAAAAAATATAGATCAAAAGAGGTTTTAACAAACCAAGTAAGTAGCTACAGACTTAACCTAAAAAAACCAACTCATAAGTTGACTCAAACAAACAGAAATTAACTGATAGAAATTCTATTACTATCACCTGAATCAATCTCCATCTGATCCTTTGCCAAAAAATACTTGACCATAAAGAAATACGATAAGACCTGTGTGATTATACTAATGAAGCTAAAAATATAAAGGTCAAAATAGAAATTATAAAGCACAAAGAAAATATCTGTAATTATAAAACAAACACACATCATCATCGAATTAACATAAACATAGCTTTCGTTTTTAATGTAATTTGACAATACAACAACACTCAAAATACTCAAAACAATTCCGAAAATGACATATAATGAAAAGCTAAAATCTAATCCTTCTAATTTCAAATTTAAAACAGAGTAACAAATAGTACCAACTGATAAGACTAAAATTAGTATTGAAGCACTATCATCAAAATTGAATTTTAAATTCCTAAAATCCTTAAGAGTCAAATTCAACAATATCAAATAAACAAAAAGAATACAAAGAAAAGATCCCAATGCCGATTCTTGAATACTCAACAATACAAAAACATCCCTCATAAAGCACAGCAAAAAAATCAATGCTTTTGTTACCGTAATTTTATAATTATTTGAAACCAAATAATAAATAAACAAAGAAGGTATCACAATAGATTTAGCATAAAGCATTAGACAAGTACACTCTAACACTTTAAATAAAATAGCAAAAAAAGACGCTACAAAGAATATGACAAGTGAGGGCGTACTAGCTTTCATTTAACATTTCTATAAAATTAGCTTCCGAAATTATTGGCACATTAAGTTTGTTTGCCTTTTCCAACTTAGCTGGTCCCATATTATCTCCTGCAACGACGAAGTCCGTTTTAGCAGATATTGAACTTCCTACTTTTCCGCCATTATCTTCAATCATTTTTTTTAATTCATCTCTCGAAAATGCAGTAAAAACACCAGAAACCACAAAAGTCTTCCCTAGGAATTTGTCTGTTGCATTTGGATTAATCTTTTCGACTATTTCAAATTGAACGCCGTAACTTTTTAATCTTTCAATAATAATTCTATTCTCATTATTTTCAAAAAAATCAATAACGCTTTGTGCAATTCTCTCTCCAATTTCATCAACCAAAATCAAATCCATAAGAGTTGCCTGTTTCAAAGCATCAATATTTTTATAATGCTTAGCTAACTTCTTGGCAACAGTTTCTCCTACAAATCGAATCCCTAAAGCAAACAAAACACTTTCAAAAGGAATATTCTTAGAATTCTCAACCCCTTTTACCAAATTCTCTGCCGATTTTTGCGCCATTCTTTCCAAAGGCAAAATCTGCTCTACGGTCAGCTCATATAAATCAGCATAATTATGTACCAAATCATTATTATAAAGCAGAGCAACTGTTTCACCTCCCAATCCTTCAATATCCATTGCTTTTCGGGAAATATAATGCTGAATTCTTCCTATTATTTGAGGAGGGCAGCCATAATAGTTAGGACAATAATGATTTGCTTCTCCATCCCCACGGATTAATTCTGTATTACATTCCGGGCAATGGGTTATATACTCTGTAGGTTCTGAATTATCAGGCCGTTTACTTAAATCAACAGCAATAATCTTAGGAATTATCTCCCCTCCTTTTTCTACAAATACCGTATCATTTACTCGAATATCTAATTTTTCTATTTGGTCTGCATTGTGCAAAGAAGCTCTTTTTACTATAGTTCCCGCTAATTGCACTGGTTCAAGATTAGCAACCGGAGTAATAGCCCCGGTTCTTCCAACCTGATACGAAATAGAATTTAATTGAGTAGCTACCTGCTCTGATTTGAATTTATATGCGATTGCCCATCGAGGCGATTTAGCCGTATAACCCAGCTCTTCTTGATGGCGAAAATCATTCACTTTTATCACCACACCATCAGTTTCATAAGGCAAGTCATGGCGATGTAAATCCCAATACTCTATAAACTGAAATACCTCATCCAGGCTCTTTGCCAATTTAGCTTCGGTTGGTGCTTTAAAACCCCAATTTCTAGCATTTTCCAAACCTTCAAATTGAGAATCAAAAGGCAAATTGGGACCAATTAAAAAATAAAGCAAACAATCCAGAGGTCGCTTGGCAACTTCCGCACTATCTTGTAATTTTAAACTTCCAGAGGCAGTATTTCTTGGGTTTGAATACGGAGTTTCACCAATCTCAATTAATTCCTGATTCATTTTTTCAAATCCAGCTAAAGGCAAAATAATTTCACCTCGAATCGCAAAATGATCCGGATAATTCCCTTTTAATTTCAAAGGAATAGACTTGATTGTTTTTATATTATTAGTTACATCATCTCCCTGAAAACCATCTCCACGAGTTACTGCACGTTTTAAGATTCCATTCTCATACGTGATACTTATTGATGCTCCATCATATTTCAATTCACAGGTATACTCTAAAGGTACATTTCCTAAAACTTTTTGAATACGGTTTTCCCAATCTTGTAAATCTTCTTTCGAATAAGAATTATCTAAAGAATACATACGGTATTCATGAGTAATTGTTTCAAAATTTTTGGTAATTGCTCCCCCTACTCTTTGTGTAGGCGAATTAGCATCAAAAAAATCGGGATACTTATCCTCTAGCTCCTGAAGCTCTTTTAACTTCATATCAAACTCATAATCAGATATAGAGGGTTTATCCAAAACATAATAATTATGATTATGAAGATTTAGTTCTTCTCGAAGCGATTGAATGGTTTGTGTTATATCCATAAAAAACAAAATTGGCTATTCTAGTCTATTAAATAATCTACTAAAATAACCAATTAAAAGAATAAAAATCAAATTTATGACTCGATAATCGAATTAATTTGATTGTATAATTGTCCATCACTCAAAAACGAACCTTGCTGAATCAATTGAAAAATTGACAGATTACGCTCTTCCGTAAATTCCTTTTTACCCACTTTCATTTCGATCGTTTCCGTAAACATGTTATCACTAAGCCATTGTAAACCTTCCTTGGTCAAAAAGTCAATTTCTGGCACCATCGATTTCAAAACAATAGATTGTACATAGGTATCAAAGCAGTGAAAAAGAAAAATATGATTTTTGGAGAAAAACTCCAAAAAAGTTGCTTTGGTAAGTACTCCTTCCCAAATCAAATCTGAAAAAACATCCAATTCCTGTTCAGCAACCTCAGGTTTTTCGGCCTTTATTTTATCCCATTCAGCTTTATCAATTGCCTGAGTAGCCAAAAAATTAGTAAACTCTTGCGTTAACTCTTCAAATTGTTCTTTTGTAAGTCTGGCGTATTTCATTTTTTTTAAGCTTTATGCTATAAGCCATAGGTTGTAAGCCAAATTCACACTTACAACTCGTAACTTAAAGCTATTTAATTAAACAAAAAAATCCCGATTTTCATCGGGATTTTAATATATAGTTTTAGAAATTATGCTTTTTCAGCAACAATTTCGTAAGCTAATTCAATAATTACATCTCTGTGCAATCTTACAGTAGCAGCATATTTACCAGTACGTTTAACGATTCCAGAAGTGATGAATTTTCTATCAATTACTTGACCAGCTTTAGCTAAAGCATCAGCGATATCAATATTAGTAACTGAACCAAATAATTTCTCACCACCTGCTTTTGCAGAGATTTTAATTTCGATAGCTTTTAACGTTTCAGCTAATGCTTTAGCGTCTGCTACAATTTTAGCCTCTTTGTGAGCTCTTTGTTTTAGGTTTTCAGCTAAAACTTTTTTAGCTGAAGAAGTTGCTAAAACAGCAAATCCTTGAGGAATTAAAAAGTTACGACCGTAACCTGGTTTTACAGATACTACATCATCTTTAAATCCTAAGTTTTGTACGTCTTGTTTTAAAATAAGTTCCATGTTGTTGTCCTTATATTTTAGAAGTTAGCCCTGCCGCTGGCGGGGCAACAACTTTAGTTATTAATATTATTATTTTAATAAATCGGCCACATATGGCATTAAAGCTAAGTGACGAGCTCTTTTTACAGCTACTGACACTTTTCTTTGAAATTTCAATGAAGTTCCTGTTAAACGACGAGGAAGAATTTTCCCTTGCTCATTAACGAATTTCAATAAGAAATCAGCATCTTTGTAATCCACATATTTGATACCTGATTTTTTGAAACGACAATACTTTTTAGTTTTGTTAGTTTCTATATTTAAAGGCGTTAGATATCTGATATCCCCGTCTTTTTTTCCTGAAGCAGATTGTTGTAATGTTGCCATGATAATTAAGCTTTTGTAGATTTAAGTTTTGCTCTTCTTCTTTCAGCCCAAGAGATAGCATGTTTGTCAAGACTTACAGTTAAGAAACGCATAACTCTTTCGTCACGTCTAAATTCAGTTTCAAAAGCAAGTAGAACTTCTCCAGCAACTTTGAATTCGAATAAGTGATAAAAACCACTTTTTTTGTTTTGAATTTCGTAAGCCATTTTTTTCAGACCCCAATCTTCTTTCGATACCATTTCTGCTCCTCTACTAGTAAGAAAATCTTCAAATTTGCTTACTGTTTCCTTCACCTGAACCTCAGATAAAACGGGATTTAAAATGAAAACAGTTTCATAATGATTCATAAATATTTTTATTTATTTGTTAATTTGGCTGCAAAAGTAATCTTTTTTTTTAAACAAACAAGCGTAAAACGGTTTTAATCGACGAACAACAAAAAAACACTCTTTTTATTAGATTAATAAAATAAAAAAAAGTATTTTTACTATACCAAATCAATAAATTCGAACATTATGAAACTAAACTGTGTAGTTGTAGATGATAGTTCTATACAAAGGATGATAATAGCAAAATTAGTTAATAATCACACCAATTTAAATCTAATAGGTGATTTCTCTAATGCTATTGAAGCTAAAAGTTGCATGACAGTACATACGGTGGATTTAATATTCCTTGATATTGAAATGCCAGTAATTAGTGGTTTTGATTTTCTTGATGGCTTAAAAACAAAACCTCAAATCATATTTATCACTTCTAAGGCAGAATATGCCATGAAGGCTTTTGATTATAATGCGACCGACTACCTTCAAAAACCAATTTCTATTGAGAGATTCAATGCTTCAGTTCGAAGAGCTATTGATCAATTCCTTCTTAAGAAAGAGAACAAAGAAGATGAAGGAGAACATATCTTTATAAAAAGCAATCTGAAAAAATTAAAAATTTTCACTTCTAAAATTAAATGGATTGAAGCTTTTGGTGATTATGTAAAAGTAGTTACTGAAGATGACAGCAATTTGGTACTTTCTACAATGAAGTCTTTTGAAAATGATTTATCGAAAGAGAAATTTATAAGAGTACACAAATCATTTATTGTCAATATCGACAAAATTGACCGTTTTAACAGCAAGTTTGCCGAAATTGGGGTAACAAAAATTCCTTTAAGCAGAAACAAAAAAGAAGATCTTGTAAAAGCACTTGCCTATTCTTAAATATACCTTATTAATAGAAATCGACATTTGTCGTCACTTTAATAGCTCTATATTGAGCAACAGCCTCAAAACTATTCAATATCTTTTGGATAGTTTTTTTTGTGTTTCCAATTGAAGCTTGCTGAGGAATTTTAATGATTATAGTACGAATATATTCATTTCGAATTCTACTAATCACAGGCTCTTCTGGCCCCAAAACCGGCATAGCCAAATTTTGGCTTAATACCTGATACAACCACATTGCTCCTTCCTTAAGCTTATCAAAATCACGCTGCTTAAGTGTTAATTTTATAATTCTAAAGTAAGGTGGATACTTATAAATTTGCCTGTCATACAATTGCTCTTTATACATCCCAATATAATCGGTATTGGTTACTTGCTGAATTGTATTGTGATTAGGATTATACGTCTGAATAACCACTTTTCCTTTTTTTCCTGATCTCCCTGAACGTCCAGCTACCTGAGTCATCATTTGAAAACTTCGTTCGAATGCCCTAAAATCAGGATGATACAACATATTATCAGCATTCATAATCCCTACCAAATTAACATTGTCAAAATCCAAACCTTTGGCAAGCATTTGAGTCCCCACCAAAATATCAATTTCACGATTCTTGAAACTGTCTATAATTTTTTCGAAACCAAATTTACCTCGTGTAGTATCCTGATCCATTCTTCCTGTTTTGGCATTAGGAAAAATAGCTACCAATTCTTGTTCTATTTGTTCTGTACCAAAACCCTTCGTTATCAAATCAATACTTGAGCACGAATGACAACGGGTAGGATTTGCCATTGAATAACCGCAA
The DNA here is from genome assembly GCF_026870175.2 of Flavobacterium aestivum. Classification (NCBI taxonomy): domain Bacteria; kingdom Pseudomonadati; phylum Bacteroidota; class Flavobacteriia; order Flavobacteriales; family Flavobacteriaceae; genus Flavobacterium; species Flavobacterium aestivum. The sequence continues at coordinate 3,677,092 of NZ_CP113977.2, forward strand.
TAGTGGCAACGCAACTGATTTTTGTGTTTATGATAAGTAAGACTTACATCGCACTGCTGACAATGCGGCACATGTCCACAGGTTATACATTCAACTATTGGTGAATACCCTCTTCTATTTTGAAATAAAATAACTTGTTCTCCCAACGACAGAGCTGTAGTGATTTCTTCGATCAAAACATCACTAAAATGACCATTCATTTTTTTGCGAAAGTATTTATCTTTTAAATCAACCAATACTATTTCCGGCAAACTTACATTACCAAAACGCTCAGAAATTGTCACAAAGCCATATTTATCCGATTTTGCATTAAAATAGGTTTCTATACTTGGTGTTGCTGAACCTAAAAGTACTTTGGCTTGATGCCCATTTGCCAAAACTATAGCTGCATCACGAGCATGGTATCGAGGAGCTGGATCCGATTGCTTAAAAGTTTGCTCATGTTCTTCATCAATAATAATAAATCCTAAATCATAAAATGGCAAAAATAATGCTGACCTTGCCCCAATCACAATTTGAGCTTTTTCTGCATTTTTCAAAACCTGATTCCAAACTTCTACCCTTTCATTATTATTATATTTAGAATGAAAAACAGCTACTTTATTTCCAAAATGAGCTCTTAATCTTGAAACCAATTGAGTGGTCAAGGCTATTTCCGGCAATAAATACAAGACTTGCTTTCCCGTTACCAAATATTCCTCTATCAGCTTAATATATATCTCTGTCTTACCACTTGAAGTAATTCCATGCAAAAGACAAACTGCTTTATGCTCGAAGTTTTCTTTTATGGAATCAAAAGCTTTTTGTTGAGCTGCACTTAACTGAAGCTCTCCTTCTCTACTATTGCCTGTAAAATTAATTCGATCTTCTTGCAAAAAATACTCTTCGAATATTTCTTTTTCTACCAATGCTTTAATAATTGCGGTAGAAGATTTCGCTACCTCAACTAGTTTTTTTACAGTAATTGGCTTTTTTTCGGTGGCGCTTAATTGAAAATAATTAAGAACTATTTCTTTTTGCTTATTGGCACTTTTAAGAATATCAAGCAATTCTTTTAAACCGTCGTTCGTATCATATTTAGGATGCAAACGGACGTAACGAACTAATTTAGGCTTATAATTTTCCTGAACTTCTTCTTGAAGTACCAAAATATTTTTATCGACCATTTTCTGAATAACGGGAAAAATATTATTCTTGTTTAAAATAGCGATAATATCCTGAACTTTTAGTGAATTTTGGTACTGCAAAGCCTCATAAACCAAAAACTCATCATCCGTGAGTAAACTCTCATCTACAAACGAATCATTTTTTTTTGTAATTATAGTTTCACTTTCCAATAGTAATGCACTAGGTATGGCACCTCGGTACACATCGCCAATGGCACACATATAATAATTGGAGATCCAGAGCCAATGATTGATTTGAGATTCTGTTACTATCGGAAATTCATCCAATATTTGATGAATTTCCTTAGCATCATATAATGTAGGCTTGTTATTGTGTATTTCAATTACTAAAGCTGTATAAATTTTACTTTTCCCGAAAGGTACAGCCACTCTCATTCCTTTTTTTATAAAAAGAAATTCTGTTTCCGAAACACTGTACGTAAAGGTTTTGGCAAGAGAAAGCGGTAAAACAACTTCTACAAAATACATTCCTTTTTAGACTACTTAGATTGTTAGATATTTAGATTTTGGAATTTAAAAAATTGATTTTGCCATTTGCTCTTTACCAATTCGAGCTTGGAATTTTAAAATTGAACTCAACTCTTAATTCTTAACCCTAGACCAATATTGAGTGCGGCCAAACATAGAAACACCTATATAACCTCTAAGTTTTAATTTATCATTTCCTTCAAGAGTAATGAAACATTTGTATAATTTTCCGTTTTTAGGATCCAAAATTTGTCCATCATTGTACTCATTACCGTCTTTACGCAATCCTTTTATGATTACCATTCCAAGGATTGGTTTGTTTCTATCTTCTCCTGTACATTCTTCACAAACTCTATTTCTTTTATCTGCTTCAAAAATCTCTACAATTTTACCATAAATCTTTCCAGACTTTTCATAGATTTCAACTATTGATTTTGGCTTACCAGTTTCATCATCGACTGTTTTCCATTTCCCAACAACACTTTGGCTCTGAGCATTGCAAATTATTGCAAAAAAGACAGCTAAACTAAATACGATACTTTTCTTCATTTTTTTAAATTATTAATTTATATATAAAACCAGATTGCAATCACAGCTTGTTTTGAGGTTGTTTAGTCGCAAGAATACTAAATTCGTCTTTATGACCTTATTCGCTAACCAAACTTTTTTTGATATGATTATTTTTATTTTTGCGTAGTTTATGAATTGTTGCATTCAATTCAAATCCCAGTAATAAGATCATACAGTTTATCCAAATATAGAACATCATAATCAGTAATGTTCCAATCGATCCATAAAGCTCATTATATTTAGAAAAATGTATTACCCATATTCCAAAAAAATAGGACGAAATTATAATCAATATAGTTGTAAACACTGAACCAATACTTATAAATGGTGGTTTATGTGATTGTTTTGTCCCATAACGCAATAACACAGATGAAGTAATTAAAATCATCAAAATCACAAATATATACCTCCCTAAAATAATCAACGGAATCCGATCACTCAACACGTCCTGTATTGCTGTACTTTGAATTAAAACCTCAAAAACAACAATAATGGCAACTGTCAAAAGCAAGAGAATAGAAAGTAACAATGAAATTCCTAATGCTACAAAATATTGACTTAAGAAACCTCTTTTTTCCAAAACATGTCGAGAAGACTCAAATCCTCCCAAAATTCCGTTTATCCCATTTGCCATCAAGAAAATAGACAATAAAAAACCTGAGGACACTAATCCGGAATGACTATTATTTAGAATATCGTTTATGATATTAGCAATTGCATCATAGGTATTTGGTGGCACTCCCTCCTTAACAAATTGAAGAAAATCATCCTGAAATCCTTCTATAGGTATGTAAGGGATTAAGTTTAGTATAAATAACGCAAAAGGAAATAAAGCCATAAAAAAACTAAATGCTACTGCACTGGCATGATATGAGAATGCTCCATCGATGATTCCTTCAAAATACAATTCCAATAAATCATAAAAAGAAAAACCTCCTAAACCTGGAACTTTAATCTTCTTTAAAATATGCATCAGGTTTCTTACAATCGGGATTTTTTCGATTTTTGCCTCAATCTTAAATGTCATAACTCTAAATTGCTTTTAGACTTAAATCCATATTATAAACAGAGTGCGTTAATGCTCCTGAAGAAATATAATCAACACCACATTCCGCATAACTGCGCATCGTATCTTCATTGATATTTCCCGAAGATTCAGTTTGGCATTTGGTTCCAATTAAGACAACTGCTTTTCTAGTATCTTCGTAATTAAAATTATCAATTAATATTCTATGCACTCCTTCGCATTTCAAAATCTCAATAACCTCTTTTAAATCTCTTGCTTCAACAATGATTTTTAAATCCAGATTATTTTCTTTTAGATACGCTTGGGTTTTGGCTATTGCCAAAGTAATTCCGCCTGCGAAATCTATATGATTATCTTTTAACATCACCATGTCATATAAAGCAAAACGGTGATTTTCTCCTCCTCCAATTTTCACTGCCCATTTCTCTGCAGCGCGAAAACCTGGTGTTGTTTTACGAGTATCTAATATTTTTGTGTTGGTACCTTTTAACAATTGCACAAAACTGTTTGTTTTTGTGGCTATTGCACTCATTCTTTGCATAGAATTCAGAACAACTCTTTCTGCTTTCAAAATTGACTGAGAACTTCCAGAAACATGAAAAACAACATCACCAAACTTTACAGCTGCTCCGTCTTCAATAAAGGTCTCTATTTCTAAATTTGGATCTACATATTCAAAGATCATTTTAGCCAAATCCACACCTGCAATTATCCCATCTTCTTTTACGAGCAATTTTGCTTTTCCCGATGCCTCTGCAGGAATACAAGCTAATGAACTATAATCTCCAGAACCCACATCTTCTCTAATAGCATTGGCAATTAGTATTTGTAACTCCTTTTGAAATTGTGCTTCACTTATCATTTTTTGTAATTTTTTAAAGAATGCTAAAGTAGGATTTATTTTGTGGATTTAAAAATAAGTAAGTTTAAAATTGAGGATTTCACATTTTTATTCTGATTAAGTTTTCTTTTGTTTAGCTATTAATATCTCTATTTAATTTTTAAACATTATGTAAATATTTAAACCTCATTAGATTCCAATTACATTAACTTTTACTATTAAACAATTTAATCTTATTGAAAATTACTATACAAAAAAAGAAAACAAAACTGGATTAAAACCCAATCTTGTTTTCTTTAAAAAATCTTCGGTATTCTAAATTATAAAATCTTAATTCGTCTTAAGGATTTTGTTTTACAACTCCATTTTGGTCTATCATATACATCAAAGCTGCCATAGTTCCAGCTCCAAGTTCTAATTCTCTTTTATCAATAGCATCAAACTTGTCGTTTGCTGCATGGTGATAATCAAAATAGCGTTGTGAATCTGGTTTCAAACCTGCTTTTACTAGTGCTACTCCTGTTAATGGTTCTATGTCAGATCCTGCATGTCCTTTTACAAAACTATGAATTAAATAAGGTTCAAATATATTTTTCAAACCTGTTATTTTAGCAAAATTTGCATCGTCACATTCCAAAGAAAAACCTCTAGGAGTAAATCCTCCTGCATCACTTTCTAAAGCAAAAATGTGATTTTCTTTATTAGCCAAAGATAACTCTTGATATTTACTTCCTCCTCTTAACCCATTTTCCTCATTCATAAAAAGAACAACGCGAAGTGTGTTTTTAGGCTTATAATTCATATTTTTAAAAATATTCATCACCTCCATACTTTGTACCACTCCTGCACCATCATCATGAGAACCATCTGCTAAGTCCCATGAATCAAGATGTCCTCCTACTACCATTATATTTTCCGGATGCTCACTTCCTTTTATTTCCCCTACCACATTATAAGACAATACATCTTCAAATTGCTGACAACTTTGTTTAAAATAGAATTTTAAATTTGGGTTACTCTTTAAAGTCTTGCTTAATAATTCAGCACCATTGGTACTAATTGCAGCAGTTGGAATGTATTGTGATTTTGGAAGATCACCATAGCTTTGTCCTCCTGTATGGGGAAAATCGTCTAATCGGAAAGTTAATGAGCGAACAATTGTACCAACAGCTCCCAATTTTGCAGCTTCTCTAGCTCCTGCATATCTTTGACTATTTGCTCCTGAATAGGCTTCAAAAGATTCTATCGCACCATTGTCCATTGGGCGATTATAAAAAACAATCTTTCCTTTTACTTTATCAGTTCCCAAAGCTTTTAGTTCATCAAAACTATGAACTTCTATTACTTCGGCAGTTAATCCATTTTTAGGTGTAGCTATTGATCCTCCCAATGCACAAATTGGCACTTTTATTTTAGCAGAATTATCTTGAATGTAGGCTGTTTCTTTTTCGCCACGAACCCATTTAGGCACCATCACTTCTTGCAAATACACTTTATCAAAACCCAATGTTTCCATTTGCTTTTTGGTATATTGAACTGCTTTTTCAGCACCAGTAGAACCTGACAACCTAGATCCTATATCATTAGAAAGGTAATCTAACCATGAATAACATTTAGAATTCGTAAGTGCTGATTTATAAATTTCCTTAAATACTTGCTCATCTTTCGTTTGTGCAAATACAGCTACACTATTTATAAAAAGTAGTGAAAGCAATAGATTTTTTTTCATTTTTTGGTCTTTTAAAAATTTATTTTTTGATTAATTGGAGCTGCAATTTCGGCATTTTAGAATAAAATCAAAGTTAAATTTTTTAAAAAAAATCCTGCTTTTTTAACACATTCAGAATTTAATTAATTTTATTATTTAATCGGTTCAAGACTAATGGCTGTTCCTCCGCCTGGAGCCAATACCAAGTTTATTTTTGATTTACTGCTTACCTCAACTGTTTTTATTTTATAGGCTATTGGGTTATTTTTCCAATCGGCATCTTTGGCATCTTCATAAATAATGGCTTTATACTTTTGTCCTTTGGTAAGAAAATCTAATTTTATTTCAGATTTTCTGCCATTTTCATCTGTAATCGCGCCTAGAAACCATGTTTCCTTACCTTTGGTTTTTCTGGCTATGGTCAAATAATCTCCAGGTTCTGCTTCCAGAATTTTAGTGTCATCCCAATCTAGCGCTACATCTTTTATAAATTGAAAAGCATCTGCATATTTTTCATAATTTTCAGGTAGATCTGCTGCCATTTGCAAAGGTGAATACATGGTCACATACAATGCCAATTGTTTTGCTAATGTAGTATGTATCTGTTCTTTTTTACTGTTGTCATAATAGCTCATTTTGATTTCAAAGATTCCAGGGGTATAATCCATTGGTCCTCCAAGAAGTCTGGTAAACGGTAAAATGGTTTCGTGACTTGGCGGATTCCCTACACTCCAAGCATTAAATTCATTTCCACGAGCGGCTTCGGCTGCAATATAGTTTGGATAGGTGCGGCTGTAACCTGTTGGTCGTGACGATTCATGTGAATTGATCATGATTTTATAATCAGCAGCTCGTCTTGCCACATAATTATAATGATTCACCATTGTTTGTCCGTCATGAAACTCACCTCGTGGAATAATTTTTCCAACATAACCCGACTTTACAGCTGGATAATCATACTTCTTCATCAGATTGAAAGCTCGATCCAAATGACGTTCGTAATTAGCCACTGATCCTGATGTTTCATGATGCATAATCATTTTTACGTTTTTTTCTTTAGCGTAAGCCGAAATTGCTGCAATATCAAAATCTGGATAAGGAGTTGTAAAATCAAAAACTTCTTCTTTCCAATTACCAAACCAATCTTCCCAACCTACATTCCATCCTTCGACTAAGACACCATCAAATCCGTTTTTTGCAGCAAAATCAATGTATCTTTTGGTATTCTCTGTGGTTGCTCCATGCGGTTTTTTACCTGCTCCCTTTTGGGAAGCATCTTGTGTACCGCTTAAATCCCAAGTAGATTTCCCTACGTGCATTTCCCACCAGATTCCAACATATTTCGTTGGTTTTATATATGAGACATCATCAAGCTTACAAGGTTCGTTTAAGTTTAAAATCATTTGCGAACCTACAATATCTCTTGCATCATCACTAATCATAATTGTTCTCCAAGGTGATACACAAGGCGTTTGCAAATAAGCTTTGTCTCCTATTGCATTAGGTACCAATAATGACGATAATTTGAAGTTAGCATTATCTACATTCAAGTGCATTACTGGATAATTGACTACTGCTGCTTCAAAAATATTGACATATATGCCTGTTGGCGATTTCATCATCAATGGTGACTGTACTGAATATTTACCGGGAATTGATTTTACTCCGATTCCGTTATTTAAGTCCAGTTTAGAATTATCTATTTCAGAAATTTTGGTTTCATTATACGCATACTCATTACTGTCAAAATCACCTGGAATCCAGAATGCTTTGTAATTGTCAGACAAATTAAACTGTGATTCTTCATCTGATATAATGAAATAATTCAGGTTTTCTTGTTTTGGAAAATCATATCTAAAAGCTACTCCTTCATCGTATACTTTAAAAATGATATTCATTTTCACATTTGTTTCCTTTTGTTTTAAAGAAACTGTAAGCTCGTTATATTGATTTAGGATTGATGCTTTTTGACCTAAAACTGGTTTCCAAGATTCATTGAATGTATCTGCTTTTGAAGTCTGAATTTCGAAATTTGCATCAAGGGCCGGTTTTTCTTTGAGTTTTATCCCTAATGTACTTTCCAGAATAACGGGTTTGCCATTATAATTTACCGAATAAGATGGTTTTCCGTTTGTCAATAATTTAAAATCGACCACAATTTTACCGGAAGGTGATTGTACGCTTTGTGCTTGGAGTAATCCTGTTACAATAGTTAAAAAAATAGATAATAAATATTTCATTTTGGTTATTTTGTTAATTTCTCAAATATAAATATTTATTCACTCCTATTTTTTTCTAAAAACTACTACAACCATGTAGTTATAAAAAGTTATTTAAAATTGAAAGAATTAACTTAACAAAACCGCCAATACTCATTATTTCTAAACAAATATGCTCAATAACTACATAAAAAAAGCTCCTATTCAAGGAGCTCTTTTTTTATAATATTGAATTTTAATTCAATATCAAGTTATAAACCTGATTTGCGATCTCTATTTCTTCATTGGTTGGAATTACCAAAATCTTAGTTCTTGAATTTGGAGTATTTATTTCCCTCATTTCTTTCGAGCGTATTTCGTTTTTAGCATGATCCAACTCTAAGCCAAAATAATCCATATCAGTGCACACCAATTTCCTTATATATGATGAGTTTTCACCTATTCCTGCTGTAAAAACAATAGCATCAATACCATTCAACACAGCCGCATACGATCCTATAAATTTCTTAATACGGTAAGCGTTCATAGCCAAAGCCAATTCGCAATCGGCATTTCCTTTTTCGGCATTAGATTCTATATCCCTTAAATCACTAAATCCTGTAAGACCTAGCATTCCGCTTTGTTTTTGTAACATTGTGTTTACTTCATCTACTGTATATCCTAATGCTTTAACAAGATAAAAAATAACTGATTGATCAACATCTCCAGAACGGGTTCCCATAATCAATCCGTTCATAGGTGCAAACCCTAGAGTATGGTCGATACTTTTCCCGTCTTTGACAGCTGTCATACTACAACCGTTACCCAAATGTATGGTGATAATCTTTGAAGTATTTGTGTATTTATTATCTTTTAAAAATTGAATGGCATTTTCCGAGACATATTTATGACTGGTTCCGTGAAAACCATAAACACGCACTTTATTCTCTGTCAAAAGAAAATTAGGCACTGCATATTTATGGGCTACAACTGGGATTGTTTGATGAAAAGCAGTATCAAAAACAGCTATCTGTTTGGCATCAGAAAAAATTTCTTCGGCTACAATTATACCTTCTAAATTGGCTGGATTATGTAATGGCGCTAATTCTATGAGTTGCTTTATTTTTGCTTTTACAGCTTCATTAATTACAACTGTATCAGAAAAAGCACTACCGCCGTGTACTACACGATGTCCTACAGCCTCTATTTCTTTGGTACTTTTGATTACACCTATTTTCTCGTCCATTAACAATTGGGCAATTTTTTTCAGACCAATTTTATGATTGGCAATCGGTAATGATTCTTCTATTTTAGCCGACTGGGTTACATAACTTAAGTTTGAAACCTCCAGACCAATTCTATCAATCATACCACTACAAATTACTTCATTAGCTGGCATATCAATCAATTGATATTTTATAGATGAACTTCCCGAGTTTATAATTACTATTTTCATTTATATATTTTTTTTAGTAAGGTTCAGAGGAACTAAGAAACTAAGGTCCTGAGACTCTAAGTATCTTAGCCGCTTAGAATCTTAACAATTTTTATTTATTTTTTTGGCAAAGTTCTGAGGTTCTGAGACTCTAAGTATCTTAGCATCTTAGCCGCTTAGAATCTTAGTAACTTAGAACCTTTGTATCTTTGTATCTTAGCAACTTTTTTTTACAATCCCTGTGCTTGAATTGCCGTAATCACGACTGTGTTAATTATATCATCTATAGTACAGCCGCGGCTTAAGTCATTTACCGGTTTGTTTAAACCTTGCAACATTGGTCCAATAGCCAATGCTCCTGTTTCTCTTTGAACTGCCTTATAGGTGTTATTTCCAGTATTTAAATCAGGGAAAATCAATACACTGGCGTGACCTGCCACCTCAGAATTTGGCATTTTACTTTGTCCTACTTCTAAATCAACTGCTGCGTCATATTGTATAGGACCTTCAATTTTAAGATTAGGACGTTTTTGCTTTACTATTTCGGTTGCAGCCCTTACTTTATCTACTTCATCTCCTTTTCCTGATGAACCGGAAGAATAGGAAAGCATGGCTACTTTTGGTTCTATTCCAAAAGCCAAACTTGAATCTGCTGATGATATCGCAATTTCCGCTAACTGTTCTGCAGTTGGATTAGGATTAATGGCGCAATCCCCGAAAACAGAAACCCTGTCTTCTAAACACATAAAAAATACTGATGACACAACTGAGCAATTAGGTTTGGTTTTAATGAATTGCAATGCAGGCAAAATGGTATGTTGAGTAGTGTGTGCAGCTCCCGAAACCATTCCGTCAGCATGTCCTTTGTATACCATCATGGTTCCAAAATATGACACATCTTCCATTAGGTCTTTGGCCATACCCAGAGTTACATTTTTGGCTTTGCGTAATTCATAATAAGTATTCACGTAATCAGCATAATTCTCTGAATCTATTGGGTTTATAATTGGCACTTTAGAAAAATCAAAATCTAAGCCTAATTCGGCTACTTTGCTTTCGATTTGTTTTTTATTTCCAATAATAGAAATATCAACTACATCCATTGCTTGCAAGCGAGCTGCAGCTATGATAATTCTTTCGTCACTGCCTTCCGGTAAAACAATATGTTTTCGGTGCTGCTTTGCTCTTTTTACTAAGTTATATTGAAACATTTTAGGAGTCATTCCTTCTGCTTCAAAAGCATTAAATTTATTTGTTAATGCATCTAAATCAACATATTTATCGAAAGTATTTATTGATGTCTCTATTTTTTGCAAATTCCCAGCATATATTTTTGACTTTATGCTGCCAATTGTATTTGCAATATGATAGGTTCCTCCTTCTACAGTAATGATTGGCACTACCGAAGAAAGTCCTTCTATTAATTTTAAGATACTATCTTCTGGGGTTATGTTCCCAGTTAATACAATACCCGACACCGAAGGATAATTAGCCGATTCATTAGCTTGCAATGCCCCTAGTATAATATCTGCACGATCTCCCGGAGTGATAATAAGACCATTTTCTTTTAGATGTAGCAAATAGTTGCATAATTGCATTGCTCCAATGCTATAGCTTCCTATTTGATTGTTTAAATATTCATTCCCAAATAATATTTTAGCATCTAATGCTTCAACAATTTCCTGAATTGTTGGATTATTTAAACTACTGATTAAAGGGATGGAATTGATAAGAATTGATTCCGGTAAATTTTTCTTCAATCCATTCGTTACCAATTCTAAATTTTCGGGCTGTACTTTATTGGCTATTACTGCCAATACTTCTACCTCTTTTAATTTAAATGAATTATATGCTAAACTTAAACTGTCTATTAATTCATCTAAGGTTTTCCCAACTCCTGAACCCAGAATTATGGTAGGTATTCCAAGATTTTTGGCAATAAGCACATTAATATCCAATTCGATAACGGTTCCTTCTCCTGAAAAACTGGTTCCTTCTACCAAAACAAAATCAAAGCGCTCTTCTAATTTTTTGAATTTTTCAATAATTAGATCGACTACCTCTCCTAGTTTACCTTTATTTTTTTTCTTGATTAACTTACTTTTTGTAATAGCATAAGCATCTTCATACTGAATATCCAGACCAAAATGTGAAATAACCATATCAATATGGGTATCCTTTTTTCCTTCTTCTACATCCTCTATTATTGGTCTAAAATACCCCACTTTGGCAGTTTTCCCCAAAAGTGTTCTCATTAAACCCAGAGTAATTATTGTTTTACCACAATTTTCATCGATAGTTGCAATATATATAGCTTTATTCATATGTTGGTATTTACTGTTCTTTTATCTGTTATAAGTAATTGCTTTGTCTGTTCACTATTGCTTGAGACGCATATTATTGTTCGTGCTTATTACCAATTTAGTCTCATGTTCATTTCATGCCTACTATTTTTAATACAATTAGTAATTAATCACTCTATACAAAAATAACCTCTTAATTATTTTTTAAATATGACTTAAATCAGTTTAAAAAACAAACTTCCTCTTTTATGTTTCCATTAAATTAAAACCATCTTCTTCTTTTAAAATAAAAGACCATTGCAATTACTACAAAAAACATAAAAACCATCACTGTAAAATATCCATTAGTATATCTTAATTCAGGCATATTATCAAAATTCATCCCATACACGCCCACGATAAAAGTAAGCGGAATAAATATAACCGAGATAATAGTCAGCGTTTTCATAATTTCATTCATCTTATGCGTTTGCGCTGCAAAAAAGAAATTAGACGCACTCTCCAAAGACCCCATATCTGATTCTATTTGTTCTAAAAGCTCTAAACATTTTTGATGCAAACGGCTAAAAAAACTAAAATTTTCAGATTCGATTTCATTAAACACATCATCCTCTTTTATACTTTTTATATCGTATAAAGAATCCCGAAGCGGAATTATAGAACGCTTCAAGAAATTAAAATTATCCCTATGCTTCTCAATTTTTTCTAATATGATAGGATCTGCGCTATTCTTGGTAAGGTCTATCAAATCCTCAATTCTATCTTCTTCACTTGCCAGAGTTATGTAAAAATTACCAATAATGGCATCTAGTAAAATATACAATAAATAATCTGCTTTCTTGTTTCGTACGATACCAGAATTGGTTCGAATACGTTCGCGTATATGAGTAAAGAAATCACTTCTTTTTTCTTGAAATGAAATTAAAATCCCCTTTTTCAACAAGAAACTAATTTGCTCAACCCTTATATCATCTGAGTTTTCTGCTGGCAACATCGATTTTATGTTAAAAAACAAAACATCCTTTTCCTCTTCGAGTTTTGTTCTTTTGCTGGTATTTAGAATATCTGCCAACATAAAATTATCAATATCAAAATGGCTAGCCACTTCTTTTAGTAAATCTACATCGCTCAATCCATGAATATTTAACCAATTTATTCTGCTTAAGTCAATAAGCTTTTTCAATTTAACGATTGAAGCACTCTCATATTCATCAACAGTTTTATCATCATAAACAAACAATTGCATTTCAATCTCTTTGTTTCTGTGTAAACCAGTATATTCGAGATTATAAGGTTGCAATCGTTTTCCATTCTTGTATTTAATCTTTCTCATAAAATAATTTGTAAAGTAATATTACAAAAAAATTAAATATATTTAGTTTCTTTTTTGAAACCTGTTGGGTTTTAAAAAAGAACTAACTCTGAATAAAAACATGCAAATAATCGAACCTTTGGAATTTGGAAATTATTACCACATCTATAACCGTGGTAACAATAGCGAAACTATTTTCAAAGAAAACCGAAACTATGAGCATTTCCTAAATTTATACAACACTCATATAGAGCCTATTGCTGACACTTATGCTTGGTGCTTGATGAAAAACCATTTCCATTTATTGGTGCGAATCAAAACTATTGAGGAAATAATCATACTTCAAGAGTCCAAAGACACGCTCACGAAAAAGAAAATAATAGCACCACACCAGTCTTTTGGTAATTTATTCAACGCATATTCAAAAGCAATAAATAAAGGATATGACCGACACGGAGCACTTTTTGAGAGACCTTTCAAAAGAAAATTGATTGATAATGACACCTATCTACAGAACGTTATAAAATACATTCATTACAACCCTGTAAAACACGGCATCTGCGATCACCCCATAGAATATCCTTGGAGTTCCTACTTAACATGTGTCTCATCCAAGTCAACCAAATTAAAAAGAAATGAAGTGATTTCTTTTTTTGAAAATTTAGAAAACTTCAAACTCACTCACAATCACAATGAGGATTTTTCTGGTTTAGAGAAATCTTTGAATTTATAATATGTTTCATTTAGACCTGTCGGGTTTTAAAAACCCGACAGGTCTAAAAACAAAAAAACCGAGCTATTTCTGGCTCGGTTTTCATTTATTATGTAGTAGAGACGCGATAAATCGCGTCTCTACAAGAAATAATTATTTTACTTCTTCGAATTCAACGTCTTCAACATTGTCACCTGATTGAGCTTGTGGCTCAGCAGCTGGTTGACCTTGTTCTCCTTGAGCGTACATTGCTTCAGTAGCTGTTTTCCAAGCTGCATTAATGTTGTCAAGAGCGGTTTGAATTGCAGGAATGTCTTGAGATTGGTGAGCCATTCTCAATTCAGTCAATGCATACTCGATAGCAACTTTATTATCATCTGATAATTTAGCTCCAAGTTCTTTCAATTGAGACTCAGTTTGGAAGATCATTCCATCAGCTTCGTTCAATTTTTCAGCTCTTTCTTTTGCGATTTTGTCAGCATCGGCATTTGCTTCAGCATCTTTTTTCATTCTTTCGATTTCTTCAGCTGTCAATCCAGAAGAAGCTTCGATACGAATATCGTGAGATTTACCAGTTCCTTTGTCAGTTGCAGAAACTTTGATGATACCATTAGCATCAATATCAAAAGTTACTTCAATTTGAGGAACTCCTCTTGGTGCAGGTGGAATACCATCTAAGTGGAAACGACCGATAGTTTTGTTATCAGCAGCCATTGCTCTAGCTCCTTGTAATACGTGGATTTCAACAGATGGTTGAGAATCAGCAGCAGTAGAGAAAACTTGAGATTTTTTAGTTGGGATAGTTGTGTTAGCTTCAATAAGAACAGTCATAACACCACCCATAGTTTCGATACCTAAAGATAAAGGTGTAACGTCAAGTAACAATACATCTTTTACATCTCCAGAAAGAACTCCACCTTGAATAGCTGCTCCAATCGCAACAACTTCATCAGGGTTAACTCCTTTAGATGCTTTTTTACCGAAGAATTTTTCAACTTCATCAACAATTTTTGGGATACGAGTAGAACCTCCAACCAAGATAACTTCGTCAATGTCAGAAACAGATAAACCTGCATTTTTCAACGCTTTAGCAACTGGTGCCATAGAACGTTTTACTAAAGAATCAGTTAATTTTTCGAATTGAGCTCTAGTTAATTTTTTAACTAAGTGCTTTGGTCCAGAAGCTGTAGCAGTTACGTATGGTAAGTTGATTTCAGTTTCAGCAGAAGAAGACAATTCAATTTTTGCTTTCTCAGCAGCTTCTTTCAAACGTTGCAATGACATTGGGTCTAAACGTAAGTCAATACCTTCTTCAGATTTAAATTCATCTGCCAACCAGTCAATAATTTCGTGGTCAAAATCATCACCTCCTAAGTGAGTATCTCCGTCTGTAGATAATACTTCAAATACACCGTCTCCTAATTCAAGTACAGAGATATCAAATGTACCTCCTCCTAAATCGTAAACAGCAATTTTTTGGTCAGTTCCTTTTTTATCCAAACCGTAAGCTAAAGCTGCAGCTGTAGGCTCGTTGATGATACGCATAACTTTAAGACCTGCAATCTCTCCAGCTTCTTTTGTAGCTTGACGTTGTGCATCATTAAAGTAAGCAGGAACAGTGATAACTGCTTCAGTAACTGTTTGTCCTAAATAGTCTTCAGCAGTTTTTTTCATTTTTTGAAGTGTCATTGCAGACAATTCTTGAGCAGTGTATAAACGACCGTCAATATCCACACGTGGAGTATTGTTGTCACCTTTCACTACAGAATAAGGTACTCTTTTTGCTTCTTCAGTAATTTCAGCAAAAGTGTGTCCCATAAAACGTTTAACAGAAGCAATCGTTTTTGTAGGGTTAGTTACTGCTTGTCTTTTTGCAGGATCTCCCACTTTAATTTCTCCACCTTCAACAAAAGCGATGATAGATGGTGTAGTTCTTTTTCCTTCAGCATTAGGGATTACTACTGCTTCATTACCTTCCATTACAGAAACGCAAGAGTTCGTCGTACCTAAATCAATTCCGATTATTTTACCCATTTTTAATATATTTAATTTTTATTGTATACTTATTTTAACGGCTCGAAGACTCTAAGGCAATCTTTGTGCCAATACAAAAAACCGAGTAAATTGTCAGTTCCCTTTATAATTGGCGCAAAATAATATGACAAACTGACATTTTGCTACTGCATTGAGTGTGTCATTAACCACTATCAATTATCGATTGCAGCTTTTATACTTCCAGAAATCTTAACACTAAAATCCTAACCATTTCCTACTCAGCACAAACATAATCTTGCAATTTTGGTGCAAAATGGCTACTTTTAAGCCTTAAAAAAATCACTTTTGAACAAGAACCTACAAAAAACTATAAGCTTTTTTAGATGGGCAATAGCTACTATAATAGTTTTGTTGTTGCTGTTGCTAATTCTTGTCCATATTCCTAGCGTTCAAAATTTCACTAAAGAAAAATTGGTCAGCTACTTACAAGATAAAATCAAAACCAAAGTTGCTATTGACTCTCTTTCCTTTGGAATCACAAAAGAAGTAATTCTCACTGGCGTTTACCTTGAAGACCAAAAAAAAGACACCTTATTATCTGCCAAAAAACTAGTTGCTGACATTAGTTTATTGCCATTATTAAATAACAAAATCGAAATTAATTCAGTTAAACTGGAAAAAGCAACTGCAACTATAAAAAAAGATAAAAACTCTGTTTTTAATTTTGATTACATTATCAAAGCATTTGATACGGGCGAAAAACCAAAAGACGACAGTAAACCGATGGTTTTTTCTATGGAGAATATAGACCTAAATCATATTCGTTTAAAATATTCGGATGCAATTGCCCAAAATGACCTATCCATTGGCTTAAAACATTTGGGAACCTATATTACAAGCTTTGATTTGGAACAAATGAACTTTGAAATTCCAAAAATAACAGTAAATGGATTGCAATTAAAATTCAAACAAGGTATACCCAAAAAAACAATTACCAATAAAGAAACTACACCTACAAAAACAACAACACCTGATTTGAAACTAAAACTGGGTGAGATTGATCTGTCTAAACTACTTATTGATTATAAGGATGAAAATTCGAAGGTGACTTCTTCCCTTTCGATGAAAAAATTTCTTGTAAAATTCAATGTAATTAATCTTAGTAATCAATTCATATCGATAGAAAAAATTGATTTGAGTGACACTAAAGGTTCCTTAGCTTTGGGTAAAATCACAAAAAAAGCAACTCCAAAAACTACAGTTGCCAATACACCAAATGATTGGGAAGTAAGGATAAACAAAACAGATATAAAAGAAGTTGGTTTTAAGTTTGATAATGACAATGTAGCTTCGTTACAAAAAGGGATAGATTACAACCATTTGAATATACGACATGTAAACTTAAGTGCTGAAACATTTAATTATACACCGGAATCAACTGCTGTCACTATACTTTCATTATCTGCAAAAGAACAAAGCGGTTTGAATATCCAATCTTTTAAAACCGATTTCTTCTATGGGCAGAAAGTTACCTTTCTTAAAAATTTATACTTTAAAACACCGCATACTTTACTCAAAGACAAACTTATTTTAGAATATCCTTCCATAGCATCGATTAGTGAAAATCCAGGGGAACTGAACATAAAAACATCATTAAAACAAAGCCGACTGGGGTTTAAAGACCTATTACTTTTTGCTCCAACTTTAGCCAACAGCAATCCTTTCAAAAGCAACCCCAACTCAATTCTATTGATTAACGGGAAAGTTTCGGGTAAATTAAAAAATATTGAAATCCCCAATTTAGAAATCAGCGGATTGGGAAAAACAAAAGTTCATGCAAGTGGAAAAATTGTCGGTTTGCCTGACATGAAAAAAGCGCATTTTGATATAACATTAAAAGAATTTAAATCGAATTCAAAAGATATCAATTCATTTGTTCCAAAAGGTACAATTCCAAATTCTATTGTACTCCCTTCTCAATTAAGTGTCAACGGAACTTTCAAAGGAACGCTAACCAATTTCTATACTAATCTTAATTTATTGAGTAGTTTAGGTAATGCAAAAGTCAAAGCGTCTTTCGATCAAACGAGAAAAAATAAGGAGAAATATGATGCTCAGGCTCAACTTTACAATTTCGATTTAGGGAAGTTAATAAAAAATGATTCTATTGGAAAAGTCACTTTAAAGGCAAATATAAAAGGAGTTGGATTGAACACGAAAACTGCCATTTCAAATTTTAATGGATCTGTAGAAAAAATATATTTCAACAAATACACCTATCAAAATTTAAATTTAAATGGAAAAATAAACAACGGAAAATTTAATTTTATCGCAAATGCAAAAGACCCAAATTTAACTTTTGACATAGAAGGTAACGGCGCATTGGGCGATAAATACCCAAAAGCGAACATCAAATTAAACATGGATATTGCCGATTTAGAGAAATTAAATCTCCATGCAGGGCCACTAAAACTAAGAGGTCAAACAGTAGCAGAAATTCAAACTGCCGATATTGATTATCCAAATGGTAAAATCATATTTTCTAACATACAGATCGAAAATGAAAAAGAATCCTTTACGATAGATTCAATTCAGGTAACTGCAATAACATCTGCCAAAAAAAATGAAGTAAAACTATATTCACCATTTTTGGATGCTGAAATAAACGGTCATTACCAACTCTCAAAATTAGCAGCAGCCTTGTCACATTCTGTTGCAAACTATTACAACACAACTCCATCTATACCGAAAGAAAGAGTTGCAAATCAGAAATTAAATTTCAAACTTAACGTAAAAAACAGCCTTTTAGTTACCAAATTTATTCCTGATCTCAAGAGTATAGATCCTTTTACCATCGTTGGTCTCTATAATTCAGAGAATGATACCATTAATATAAATGGAACGATTCCGAGAATAGTTTATAAGGACAACACAATCAGCAATGTCATTCTAAAACTGGACACTCAGGATAAGGCTTTGGTTTACAACCTAAATATTGATGACATCGATAGCCCTAACTACAAATTACCATATACATCCTTGACCGGAAAAGTAAAAGACAATACCGTAGATTATCTTTTTCAATTAAAAGACCTAAACGATAAAGACCGATATACCATTGCAGGAACACTAAAAACAGAAAAAGGCGATTCTGAAATTAGTTTGAATCCAGAAAACCTACTCCTTAATTATGAGAAGTGGAAAGTAACTACGGACAATCTAATTCGTTTGGACAAAAATGGTCTCTATGCCAACAACTTTGAATTGAGTAATAATGGGAATCGTTTAAAATTACAATCCGAATCTGAAGCTCCTAATTCACCTTTGTCAATCAATTTTGAAAATTTTGAAATAGAATCTATTTCGAATATGCTCGAAAAAAGCGATCTACAAATGGGCGGAAAAATTAATGGAAACGCTTTATTAAAAGACATAAGGAAAAATCCAGTATTTACCTCCGATTTAAAGATTGAAAATTTTAGTTTTAGAAAAGATACTTTAGGTACCGTCAGTATAAAAGTCAATAATGAAATTGCTAATCAATATGATGCCAAAGTTTCGATCACGGATCAAGGCAATCAAGTTGATTTAGTGGGCAATTACAAAACACTTGATAATAGCCTTGACATGAACCTTATTGTTGAAAAGCTAAACATGAAAAGTATTCAAGGCTTTTCTATGAATCATATAACGGAAAGCACTGGTTTTCTTAACGGAACATTTACAATTTCTGGAGATGTAAATCAACCAAAAATAGTTGGGGGACTAAAATTTAATGATGTTGGTTTCAAGGTAAAGGATTTGAATTCTAATTTTAAATCAATTAATGATACAATCGAATTTACAAACGATGCTATTACTTTTGATCATTTCACCATTAAAGATGAGAAAGACAATGACCTTGTGATTAACGGAATCATTGACAGTAAAAATTTCAGCAATTTAGGCTTTGATTTAACTGTAGATGCCGATAATTTTAAAGCTATGAATTCTAAAGCCAAAGACAATGATTTGTATTATGGAGAATTATTTTTGGACAACCATTTAAAAATAAAAGGAAATATCGATAATCCTATCGTAGAAGGAAATATCAAAATAAATAAAGACACCAAACTAACGATGGTAATGCCACAATCTGATCCTTCGGTAGCCAGTCGAGAGGGAATTGTTGAATTTATCGATCAAGATCAGATACAAATTGCAAAAACCGTTGCCGCAGAAGAATCCGAAATAAAATCGACTATAAAAGGGATTGATGCATCAGTAAATATAGAAATAGACAAAGATGCCGAGTTTTTTATCATTATAGACAAATCTAATGGAGACTTTATCCGATTTAAAGGCAAAGCTCTCTTAGCTGGAGGTATAGATCCATCTGGAAAAACTAGCTTAACCGGAAAATTAGAATTTAATGAAGGGGCTTATGAAATGACATTTAGCGCCATTAAACGAAAATTTGCAATCAAAAAGGGAAGCTATATTCAATGGAATGGCGAGCCAACATCAGCCGATATCAATATTACAGCGATATATAAAATAAATACCGCCCCTATTGACTTACTGCAAAATCAATTGATAAACTCTACTGATGAAGTAAAAAACACATTTAAGGAAAAGATCCCTTTTGAAACCGAATTAATAATAAAAGGCGAATTAATGAAGCCTGACATTACTTTTGATATTATTCTTCCAACAGAAAATACTAATGTTTCATCTGATGTCATCAATTTAACTCAAAAAAGACTGTCTCAGTTAAGACAAGACCCAAATGAATTGAATAAACAAGTTTTATCATTACTGGTAATGAATCGTTTTATTGGCGAAGATCCATTTAGCTCTGAGGCAGGAGGAACATCAGTATCGGCTATGGCAAAATCTAGTGCCAGCCAAATTCTTACCAATCAAATGAACGATCTAACCAAGGATCTAATTAAGGGAGTTGAACTTAATTTTAATTTAAACTCAACCGAAGTATATTCCAGCGGACAAAGAGAAGAGAAAACAGATCTAAATGTTGGAGTTACAAAAAGATTATTGAATGACAGGCTTAAGGTTACAGTAGGAAGTAATTTTGGACTGGAAGGACCACAACAAGCCAATCAGCAAAACTATAACTTCGCTGGTGATGTAACATTAGACTATCAACTATCAAAAGATGGAAGATACAAACTAAAAGCCTACCGTGTCAATAAATACCAAGTAGCGCTACAAGGTGAAGTTATGGAAACAGGAGTAGGTTTTACCATAACCATGGATTATAAAAAATTTAAAGAACTGTTTCAAAAAGATAAAGACAAAAAAACGAAGCTAAAAGCCCAAAAAAAGAAAACGGATGAATAAAACGTCTTTATTATATTTCTTTATTCTGTTGATGTTTATCTCTTCCTGTAGCAATCTAAAATATCTACAGGAAGGAGAAATGCTCTATACGGGTGCTAAAGTAAAAATAGAAGGAAAAGATAGCATCACAAAAGAAAGCAAACAGTTAAAAACAGAATTAGAAAAACTCTTACGCCCAAAACCCAATACTGTAATACTGGGCATGAGACCTAGTCTATATATCTATAATGTTGTTGGACCAGTAAAAAAAGAAAAAGGATTCAAATATTGGTTAAAAACAAAGATAGGAGAACCACCGGTTTTAGTAAGTCAACTCGATTTGAAACACAACAAAGACTTACTTCAAAATTACACAGAAAACAAAGGATATTTTAACTCAAAAACAAAGGCAGACACCATCCATAAAGGAAAAACGGTTAGCGCCATTTACACTCAGAACCCAGGGAAGCAATACACTATAAGAACTGTTAAATTCCCAACAGATACTTCAGCACTCACAACTGCTATTCAAACAACAATTCCGGGAAGTTTCCTAAAAGTAAATGAAGGATACAGTTTTGATAAAATAAAAGAAGAACGCATCCGGATTAACAATAACCTTAAGGAAGAGGGATACTATTATTTTGACCCCGACTATCTTAAGGTACAGGTAGACAGCACTGTTTCTAACCATCAGGTAGATCTTATTGTAAAAGTAAAAAATGATGCACCAGCTATATCAAAAAAACAATATAGAATAAATAAAATCATTATTTATCCCAATTACTCAGTTGCATCCGACACGGCAAAAGCAACTAATGATTCGGTTATAAAACACCATGATTTTACGATTTATGATTCAGAAAAACTTTTTAAACCCGAAATTTTCGATCAGGCTTTAACTTTCAAAAAAGGTGACCTATACAATAGAACAGACCATAATTTATCCCTGAAGAATATAGAGAACATTGGCGCTTTCAAATTTGTAAAAAACAAATTCGTAGCAGCAGATACTACTGGTAATTATCTAGATGCCTATTATTATTTAACACCATTACCAAAAAAATCAATCCGATTAGAGCTTTTAGCCAAAACTAATTCGGCCAATTACAATGGTACTGAGCTGAATTTAAACTGGAGCAATCGAAATTTCTTTGGAGGAGCCGAATTATTCAATCTCTCAATTTATGGAGGTTTTGAAGTACAGGTTTCCGGACAAAACACGGGTTATAATGTATACACAGCAGGTACAGAAGCCAATTTGCTATGGCCAAAAATTTTGTCTCCTTTTAAAATAAAGCCTTATAATGGATTTATGGCCAAAACAAAAGTAACTGCAGGATACGAATACCAAAACAGAACACAATTGTATTCTCTTCAAACCATGAAAGCTTCTTTTGGCTATTTGTGGAAATCGAATGAACGAAAAGAACACCAATTGAACATCGCCGAAATTACTTATGCCAGACCAAAAGATGTAACAGCACTGTATCAGGAACAAGTAGATAAAAACCCTTCCCTGGAAAATGTGGTAGAACAACAGTTGGTTTTTGGCCCAACCTATTCCTATATCTACAGTAATATCATGAAGAAAGAAAAGAGAAATACGATATATTATAAAGGATCAATCAGTCTTTCTGGCAATCTTGCCGGTTTAATTACTTCGGCCAATATAAAAAAGAAAGATACTGTTGAAATATTAGGTGTTCCTTTTAGCCAATTTGTCCGATTAGAAAATGAATTCAAACATTATTTAAAATTAGGAAAAGATTCCCAACTCGCCAGCAGAATGATTGTTGGAGCAGGTTTTGCTTATGGCAACTCAAATGAAATGCCGTATATCTCACAATTTTTTATAGGAGGAACAAATAGTATTAGGGCGTTTAAAGCACGTGCAATAGGTCCCGGAACTTACTATGATCCAGCACTTAATACTGATGGCTATACCGAAGACCAATCGGGTGATCTAAAATTAGAATTGAATACAGAATACAGAACTAAATTATACCGAATGATAAAAGGAGCTGCGTTTATTGATGCCGGGAATATATGGTTGCTACATGACAATCCAAACAAACCGGGAGCAAAATTCTCCTCAGATTTCATGAATGAATTAGCAGTTGGTGTTGGTGTTGGATTGCGTTTTGATTTATCCGTTTTAATCTTCAGGACTGATTTAGCCTTTCCTATTCGAAAACCTTATTTACCTGATGGAAATCGCTGGGTAATTGACTCTATTGATTTTGGAAGCGGAAGTTGGCGCAACGAAAATTTGATTTTTAATATTGCAATTGGTTATCCTTTCTAAAATAAAAAAGGTTCTAGCCTCAACTACGTGAGCTTCTCAAAATTAGAAAAAAATCACCTTGACCCGAGCAATTGATGTTTTTATATGAATAACAAACTAATCTTTTAGTGGATTATTAAAAAAATCTGCGAAATCTGCGTGCCATATTTCACGCAGATTTCGCAGATTTTCGCAGATAAAATTAGCGCGAGAAGAATAGAATTAAAATTATTGGTGTTACTCTTAATTATGTGACTTGAATCTGTACCCACACTATTGAATGTATAACCATAAAAAAAGGCTCCCTAATAAAAGACAGCCTTTCTTAAAATATTTTTTTTCCTAAATCACTTAAGAAACCAACTTGAATCCTACAAAAAATAACATTACTGCAATAGCGTTTCTAAGAAATAAATCAGGAACTTTACCACTCAACATACTACCCATATAAATTCCGGGAAGAGACCCCATCAATAATTGTCCTAATAATTCTAAATCTAAATTCCCCATTGTAGCATGACCTAATCCTGCAACAAGTGTAAGCGGAACAGCATGAGCAATTTCAGTTCCCACCAAACGAGGTGTAGGCAAAAGAGGGTATAGAAAAAAAAGTGTAACCGTTCCTAAAGCTCCAGCACCAATAGAAGTAAGAGTTACAGTCACTCCCAACAAAACCCCAATGGCAACCGTTAGAAGATTTTGGGTCTTACTCTCGCTGTGGAATTTATCTCCTGCGTGTCTTTGCGAAAATACCAAAAGTTTCTTTTTGAATATAATAGCAACTGATGTAAAAAGTAATGCCCACCCTAAACTAAATTTTATAATAGCATTTAGAGCTGTAATATCAGTGTTCAAACTATGAAGCACCCATAATGTCAGCAAGGCTGCTGGAATACTCCCAAGAGAAAGCCAACCTGTTATACTCCAATTGATATTCTTTTTTTTATTATGAACATATATTCCGCCAGCTTTAGTAATTGCTGCATATAATAAATCGGTACCTACAGCAGTCGTGGGACTAATCCCAAACCATAATAAAATGGGAGTCATCAAAGAACCTCCACCTACTCCTGTCATCCCTACTATAAAACCTACAGCTAAACCTGCAACAACTAAACCAACTTGAAAATCCATAAATTCAATCTTTATTTTTCTTTTTTTTTTGACAAAAGTAGAAAAAATGACCTACAATACAGAGGAGTAAGCACTTCTAGACTCAAACAGAGCGCTTATTTTTAAAAGAAAAAACTTTATTTTATTTCATCATTATTCCGCCAAAAAAAGCATTTATTGCTAAAATCATTTTTATTCTACCCTAAAATCAAAAAATTTTCTTTTTTCTCAGAAAAAATTAATCATTTGACAATAACTCTATATAATTAATAGACTATATGGAATTAATTAAAATTATTAACAATACAAATTTTAACATAAATTTTACAAGAATTTACTTTGTTTGTTGATTTTGAAGACAATTCTAGAATTCAAATTTGTAACTTTGCCGCTCTGAAATCCTACCAAAATGAACATCAAACTTATCGCAATCGGGAAAACCGATAATAAATCATTACAAACTTTAATTGATGATTATACAAAGCGATTGTCTTTTTATATCAAATTTGATTTGGAAATCATTCCCGATATCAAAAACGTAAAAAACTTATCTGAGAGCCAGCAAAAAGAGAAAGAAGGTGAACTTATACTTTCAAAAATTACTCCAACAGATCAGCTTATCCTATTGGACGAAAACGGAAAAACCTTTTCTAGTGTAGCCTTTTCAGCTGAATTACAAAAGAAAATGAACTCAGGTATTAAGACATTGGTTTTCGTAATTGGTGGCCCATATGGCTTTTCAGATACCGTTTATGCTAAAGCAAACGGTAAAATATCACTTTCCCTAATGACTTTTCCCCATCAGATGGTGCGTTTATTTTTTATTGAGCAATTGTACCGCGGTTTTACTATTTTGAGAAATGAACCTTACCACCATCAGTAATTTTTTTATAGAATTCTATTTCCCCTATTCAAAATTTTAAAACTCCAATTTCAGTCTTAAAATCGCTTGAAAACAGGGTTATCGCAATCCTAAAAAAAGACATATTTTATTTATTATCAATATTTTACACATAAAAACACTCGTGATTAAAAATAAAAACGTAAATTTATTATGTCTTTATTAAATCTTAATAAAATTTAATAATTGTATTTTTTTTATTCATTTTTCTAATCTTAAAAATATATAATTATGAAATCTATATTCAGTTTTTCAGCAATTTTATTCTTGTTTTTCATCGGAATATCATGTTCCAATAGCGATGATAATAATTCTACGCCTACACCAACACCTACCCCTGTTATCACAACGTTCGCAGCTACTTTGACTCCTCCAGCTGGCGTTACATCAAGTGCTTCTGGTAGTGCAGCGCTCACATTGAACCAAACTGCCAAAACATTTTCAATTACTGTAAATTATACAGGACTAACACCAAATGCTGGGCATATACATAACGCAACTGGAGGCATTGAAATTCCTTTTACAAATGTCTCAACTTCTCCATTTACCGTATCTGGCTCCATAACCGATGCTCAAATGACAGAACTTTTGGCCAATCACTATTATGTAAACTTACATACTACAGCATACCCTAATGGAGAAATAAGTGGAACTCTTATGAAAACAGGTACCTCTGGCGGTGGCGGAGGTGGCGGAGGTGGTGGTTACTAACACCTTCAAGCTAACAATCTAACTTTATATAAAATAACAAAGCCATTCTTTTAAAAGAATGGCTTTTATAATTTCAGGCTTTTATATTATTCGCAAAAAATTAGTATCAATAGACATACTCTTTAGAAACCACGTTCTTTAATTCTACAGAATGAATAAAGACTTTATTCTGAATATAACTTCCATAGCTACTGTTTTTATCAAAACAATATAATATTTCTTTTGAATCAGTATTCGCGTTATTAATGAA
The DNA here is from genome assembly GCF_026870175.2 of Flavobacterium aestivum. NCBI lineage: Bacteria > Pseudomonadati > Bacteroidota > Flavobacteriia > Flavobacteriales > Flavobacteriaceae > Flavobacterium > Flavobacterium aestivum. The sequence goes on from NZ_CP113977.2 coordinate 3,703,429, forward strand.
TTTTTGCAAATCCTTTTTAGGAACTACCTCATTATTTACTATTATTTTTCCGTCTTTGGAGAAAAACACAACTAATCCTTTTTTAGGCTTTTCTAATTTATAATACACTTGTGTAAAAGGAATAAAAGCAAGATTTTTGCCTATACTATCAGCATAAGAATAATAATTGAGTGCCAACTCATTTCTATGTTCTTTTTCTTCGCGTTTCCTTTTTTGCAATTTCATCACTTCAGGAATAACCAAACGCAAAGGCAATCGTTTGTCAATATTCAAAATCCAATTGGTGGTAATAATACTGTTCTTTCTGTTTACTTCGGCCAAAGTATCTTTGCCATTTACCCTAAAAAAAATATAAATTGGCGAAAGGTCAAACACTTCTTTTACAATAGTAGTATCCGATTTTGGCAACAAAACATCTTCCTTATTTCCGCAAGAAACACATAACAATACTACAATACCAAATAAATATTTTATCATTTTAATACTTTTTATACAAATCAAAGCTAATTCCTAATTATTTAAAAATTCATTTTATTGAATAAATGAACACATTCTACGGCTTCCTTCACATCATGAACCCTAAGAATCTTGGCTCCTTTGGTTAGAGCAATCGTGTTTAAAACCGTAGTACCGTTTAAGGCCATTTCGGCATCTACTCCCAATGTTTTATAAATCATTGATTTTCTTGAAATACCAGCCAACAATGGCATTTCTAACATTTGAAACAATTCTAATTTTTGCATAACGGTATAATTTTGTTCCAATGTTTTAGCAAAACCAAAACCAGGATCCACAATTAAATCGTTTATACCAAGTAATCTTGCAGCAGCAATCCGTTCAGAGAAATAAAATAGCATTTCTTTAATTACGTCATTATATTCCGCAAAAGTATGCATCGTTTGCGGTGTTCCTTTCATATGCATCATAATGTATGGAACTTTATATTTCGCAACAGTTTCCAGCATTTTATCATCTAAAATTCCTGCCGAAATATCATTGATAATAGCAGCTCCATTTTCTATACAAACCTTTGCAACTTCTGCACGAAAGGTATCTATTGATAATATAATTTCCGGAAAATGCTTTTGTAATAAATTGACAACTGGAACAATTCTCGAGATCTCCTCTTCTTCGGAAACAAACTCAGCATTAGGTTTACTGGAATAGGCTCCCACATCAATAAAATCAGCTCCTTCGGTTAGCATTTTTTCAACACGCGACAAAAGTTCGGCTTCATTATTGTACTTCCCACCATCAAAAAAAGAGTTGGGAGTTACATTCAAAATCCCCATAACTTTCGGCATCGATAAGTCAATAAGTTGCCCTTTACAGTTTATAGTCATTCCAATTTGGTTTTAAAAACTTAAAATTCTGCATTCAAAAAAAATATTCTTATTTTTGATGCAATTTTATACAAATATACACCAATAATGAAGAATACTTCACAAGAATATGATAACGTGATTGCGCTTTGTCGCTCACTATTTATCAACAAAATGCAAGATTACGGTAGCGCTTGGCGCATTTTGAGACTTCCGTCACTTACCGATCAAATTTTCATAAAAGCCCAAAGAATTAGAAGTTTACAAGAGAATGAAATTCGTAAAGTAAATGAAGATGAAACTGGCGAATTCATTGGTATCATCAATTATTCTATTATGGCATTGATTCAATTGGAATTGGGCGTGGTAGATCAACCGGATTTAAATACCGAAAAAGCAACTCAACTATACGATGCTAAGGTCGCTTTGACCAAAGAATTAATGGAAAACAAAAACCATGATTATGGGGAAGCTTGGCGCGATATGCGAGTAAGTTCATTAACCGATTTGATCTTGCAAAAACTACTTCGTGTAAAACAAATAGAAGACAATAAAGGAAAAACTATTGTGTCTGAAGGAATTGATGCCAATTATCAGGATATGATTAACTATTCTGTTTTTGCTTTGATTCTTATGGGATTTAAGAAATAACAACTCATTAACAAAATTAAAAAAGCATCCCTATATCTTTGCTTAAAACATAAAAAATGAAAAACATAATTACTCAATTCTCCCGAATCTTTGTTGGTGTACTGTTTATAATTTCTGGATTAATCAAACTGAATGACCCGGTGGGATTCTCTTATAAACTAGCTGAATATTTTAGTGAACCGGTATTTAATATGCCATTTTTTGTTCCATATTCTTTGGCAATGGCATTATTTATAGTAATCCTGGAAGTGGTTTTAGGAGTGATGTTGCTCATTGGTTTCAAATCAAAATTAACCATTTGGCTACTATTACTTTTAATCATAAAGTTTACATTCCTGACTTTCTATTCAGCTTATTTTGATGTAGTAAAAGATTGCGGATGTTTTGGAGATGCCTTACACCTTACACCTTGGCAATCCTTTACAAAAGACGTTGTTTTATTGTTTTTTATATTGATTCTCTTTATTAATATGAAATTGGTAAAACCTTTATTTGAAAATAAAATCCAAAATATTCTTGCTGTATTAACCGTTTTTCTATGCAGTTTTATGGGATATTGGGTAATCAATCATTTACCATTAAAAGATTTTCGTGCCTACAAAGTAGGAAACAATATTCAGAAAGGTATGGAAATTCCAGATGGCGCCCCAAAATCTGTAGTAGAAATGATTTTTATTTACAAAGTAAATGGTGTTGACAAAGAATTTACGGAGAAAGATTTGGCTAATATTCCTGCTGGTGCCACTTTTGTAGACAGAAAAGACAAGGTAATTACTGAAGGTTACGTCCCTCCTATTCATGATTTTGTAATGGAAAAAGACGGGTCTGACTATAAAGACGAGTTACTTCAAGAGCCTAAATTGTTAATGGTTGTTGCCTATGATTTGAATTTGGCCAATGTTGATGGTCTTGCCAAAATGGAACAAATCAATAAAAAAGCTTCTGCGAAAGGATATAAAGTAATTGGAATGACAGCATCGACTCCAGAGGAGATTGCAAAAATTAAAAAGCAATACGGACTAACTTTTGATTTTTATTTCTGTGATGCTATTCCACTAAAAACAATCGAAAGAGCCAATCCAAGTTTTGTCATTTTAGAAAAAGGTACTGTAAAACAAAAAGTACATTACAATGATGTTGAAAACTTAGTTTTCTAATAAAAACAGCTTTTTTCTTTTTCGAAAAGAGTAAATATTTAAACCTTGTGGGAATTACAAATTCCTTCAAGGTTTTTTTTATCCCTTTAGTTAATTGAAATTTTCTTCTGAAAATTTGTAAAAAAAATAGCAACTATAACGATATTGCTAATACTTTTAACGATTTGGGCTTTAAAATTATTAAATCTATTTCCTCCTTTTTCAATTCTTTGGTTAACTTTGTGTAATCTAAAAATCATTAAATGAAAAAAATAGCCTTCCTTATTATTGCTTTTGCAACATTTTCTTGCACTCAAGCTCAGAAAACAGAATTTTCTAAACAAGCACTTTCTGAAACTTTGTTAACCACTGCCGGTAAACAAATATCCTTTCAAAACATTATAAAAAATCACAAAGGTCAAACTACCGTCATAGAAATTTGGGCTTCTTGGTGTGGAGATTGTGTAAAAGCAATGCCAAAAATAAAAGAGTTACAAGAAAAAAACAGAAATGTTTCTTTTGTATTTCTTTCAATGGACAAAACTGTAGATAAATGGAAAGAAGGAATTCAAAAACATGAGCTCAAAGGAGACCATTACATGGCCAATGACGGAATGAAAGGTGTTTTTGGACAAGCTATCGATCTTGATTGGGTTCCAAGATACATTATCATTGATGAAACTGGAAAATTAATACTATATCGTGCCATAGAAACAGATTTTGCTGTTATAAACGAAACCCTAAAAAGCCTGAATTACTAAAAAAAACTTAAACCTCTAAAAACTAATATATTAAAACAAATAATATACAAATTTAAATACCACTAAAAAAAAACAAAAAAAATGAGAAAAAAGATTGTAGCTGGAAATTGGAAAATGCATAAAAATGCAGCTCAAACTAAAGATTTATTAAACCAATTATTATCCGAAATTCCAGCTGAAACCTCTGCACATGTATTTGTTGCACCTACATTTATAAACTTGGCGTCAGCAGTCGAAAATTTAACACACTCAAATATATCCGTTGCTGCACAAAACGTACACCAAGCAGAAAGTGGAGCCTTTACAGGAGAAATCTCTGCTGACATGCTTAAAAGCGTTGGTGTAAAAACCGTAATTTTAGGTCACTCAGAACGTAGATCTATATTTCACGAAACAGATGCATTGATTGCCAGCAAAGTAAACACAGCTTTAGTACATGATATGACAGTTATTTTCTGTTTTGGAGAAGAACTAAAAGATCGTCAATCCGGAAATCATTTCAACATTGTTGAAAACCAATTGAGAGATGGTTTATTCCATATTCAAGCTAAAGACTGGGAGAAAATTGTATTGGCTTATGAGCCAGTTTGGGCTATTGGTACAGGAGAAACTGCTTCTCCGGATCAAGCGCAGGAAATGCACGAATTTATCAGAGAAACTGTTCGTAAAGCTTTTGGAAGTGATATTGCAGAAGATGTTTCTATCCTTTACGGTGGAAGTGTAAAACCTGATAATGCCAAAGAAATCTTCTCTAAACCAGATGTAGACGGAGGTCTTATTGGTGGAGCTGCCCTTAACGCAAAAGATTTTATTTCTATTGTAACTTCAATCTAATAATCTTATTATTTTCAATTTCCTATAATTTAGTTTACATTATAGGTTAGTAAATAAATGAACCTGTTCAATAAAAATGAACAGGTTTTTTTAACTACCCAAATTTTATGAAAGTCCCAAAAACGATTAAAAAAAAGTCCAATAAAATTTGGCAAAAATGGTCTATTGCTTTCCGAATCATTCCTCTCATTTTATCCATAGCAGTTTTAAAAATTTTATCCCATAAATTTGACTTTGAGCTAATCGAGTTAAACGCACTATTCACCAGTTTAATAGCCGGTACCATTTTCTTAATCGGGTTTCTGATTAGTGGTGTTCTTTCAGATTATAAGGAAAGTGAAAAATTACCAAGTGAACTTTCAGCATCCATAAAAACATTGTATGATGATGCCTATACCATTTACAAAGGCAAAAATTCTAAAAATGCTTTGCAGCTTATCGAATTTCAAAAACGATTTATTCATTCATTGATGGATTGGTTCTACAAAAGAGAATCAACATCATCCATACTTGAAAAAATAAGCCAAATAAATGATTTTCTGGTAGAATTAGACAATGAAGGCATTCAAGCGGGCTATATTATCAAAATGAAGAATGAGCAAAACAACATTCGAAAAATGATTTTAAGAATTGACACCATCAGAGAAACCAATTTTATAGGATCAGCTTATGCTATTCTAGAAGCTATGGGATTTTTAATTGCATTTTGTTTAATCATTATCAAAATAGATCCATTCTACGCCTCTCTATTTTTCTCATTGTTAGTTACTTTTTTAATCTCCTATATGTTTTTATTAATCAAAGATCTTGACAATCCTTTTGATTATGCTGAAAATGGAGAAAGTGGTACAGAGATTTCGCTAAAACCTGTTCACGACCTCATAGAAGTATTTGACAATCTCAAAAACTAATTCATAATAACAATCCAAAAAAAGAGGCTATCTCACAACTCGTGAAACAGCCTCTCTTCTATTTTATATCCTAAAGATACAATCCTTTAATATGCCATTTTACCATTAATAAAATCCTGTAACAAAGGACAATTGTACTTTTTAAAAGTTTTGGTATCCCTGTAAACTGAATTAAAACTATAAATCTCTTTTCCTGGTTTAAACTTAGCGCTTTCGACACCTAAAAAATTGTTCGTTAAGGCGTAACTAACATATTCACACTCAAAAACCATTAAACTTGCCAAGGCTTTCTCCTCTTTATTTTTAGAAAGAAACAGCACTTTTTGATAGTAATCTTTAGCCAAATTACAATTCAAATAATTCCCATTTTGATACTTCTTTTCGTGTTCAAATCGATTCCCACCAAAAACATAATCCCAATATCCTTCTCCAAAATTAGACCCCATACCATAAGCAGTCATCATCCAGGCATTACCCCAAGTTGATACATTAAAGAAAGCGTGCCCTAATTTTAAGTTACTTTCAGCAGTATTTTTCTTTTTAAGCTCTAAAAGTGTTTTTACAAATTCAGTTTTATTAAAAACATAATTAAACTGCCTATCTTTTTTACTCATCAGTATTTTTGGAAAAAAAGGATCCTCATTCAAAAAGTTTTTATACTCATAATTATCCTTCCAAAAATTCTTTGGCATTTCGGCAAAGGTTTTATAGGCTAATTCCAAATTGTTTTCCCTAAAAGCAATCGTTCCTTTCAAATCCTTATAGACATTTATATCAAAATTAATTGTCCCTTTGCAGATATAATTTTCAAAAGGTGTTTTGTCTTTCTTTTTAATCAAAGCTATCAAATTGTCTATATCTTTAATCGAAGCAAAACGATCAAAATAGCCTAAATAATTATAAAAACTAGGATAATATCCCCATTCCGAATTATTACCTTTCTTAATGTTTGATTTCAAGAATATTAATCCTGCAGTAGCTTCATCCCCATTTTTAGCATATTCTCCAGCTACAATTCTATAAAAACTATACATACTTTTAAATAAGCTGTAATCTTGATCTACTGCGTTTTCAATCGAATTAAAACAATCAAATAACAACTTTTTAGTCTCTTTACTGTGAATATCATTTTGTTTTAAAGCCACTAAAGCCAACTGAATTTTAGATTGTAAAATGATAGAAGAATTAGCCTCTTTTGAAATCAAATCAACATACTTCTTACCCAAATCTATTTGATCATCAATAAAGCACAGCTGCGCAATTGCCGAGTAGAGATAGTCCTTTTGTTCTCCTTTCGCTGATGACGTAGTGCTTAACAAGAACGTTCTTAGCTCTTTTAAGTACCCCATATCCTTTACGAAGTTTTTTGCTTTTGCCTTTTCATAATCGTCATACCATTCACCCCCTTCCAAAACAACCGAAGGTGTACTCTGAGTGTATTTGGGTGTAAAAATCCAATCTTCTAGTTTATTAACCTCTCTACCTACCAAAAAGCTAAAATAAACTGAGTCGGGATTATAAGCATAAATCTGTTTCAAAGTTTCTAATTGTGGCGACGGATTACGCATACATTCGAGTGCAAGAATGGCGCCTCTTTCAGTATCATTTTGGGCATAACTCAAAGTTTCTTGAGTTAAATCTCGATTATAATGTTGCATCACCGCATGGGTTTTCTCATCACAAGTAACAAAAACCTGACTCAAATAATAATTTTGCAATGCTTGATTATCTGTACACAAAGCTCTAAAATACAAAGCCCAAGGTGTCAAAATAGTATTGGGTTTCATCGCAAAATAAGTCTCATACAATCGATTCGCCTCTTGGGGCTTTCCATCATAATAACTCATTCTGAGCAACAAAAAAGCATAACGTTGTTTTAGGAAAGCATCTTTGGTCGAGCTCAGTTTTTTATCATAATCTCCTAAAGTCGCTACAAATTTATTCTCGGAATCATAACCATAATTCAAAGAATTCCAAGTTTCCCATTTATACCCGCCTATATTATTGTATTCTAACTTTTTGGCAAAAATCAAATACTCTAAAAATTTCTTGTTTTTATGAAGCTGCAGTTTTTGCACAAAAGTATTCTTTGCAAAAACCTTAACAAGTGATTTCGACTGATATGCTGACTGAAATACCTCCGAATTCGTTTCATACAAAATTGTATACACATCATCCGGATCAACATCCATACCCAATTGCTTTTGCCATTCCAAACAATTTAGTTTTTGATCTCGGGTTGAAAAGACATTTGGAGTCGCGTAAATATCGGACGAGTATGTCAAAAATCGAAGTTTCAAAAAATCGTTCCGTTCCGCACGAAACAAAGCCAATCGACCAACCTCTGGGCTTTCGTACCAACCGCAAGCCTGAACCCCATTAAAGGATAGTAAAAAAACTAAAAGGCTAAAAAAGCGAATAATAGTTGGATATATTTTCTGTTCCATAATCGTTTATGTATTTTTTATCAAATGAGAAAAAGGTCACTTTGGTTTGATCGGTAATCGTGATTTTAGATTTTAAAACTCCAATCATTTTTCTTATTTCGGCATCCGAGATTTTTTCAATCCGAATTTCATCACCGTTTCTAAAATAAGTATCACCAATCAAAATGTCATCTTGAAACAAATAGCGTGTTGCACTCACTTTCTTAAAACGAATAGTATCCTTCACAAAACCATCATAGTCTGACAAAATCCCCTTAAACTGATTCCCTCTAAAAACCACTGACCAACTGTACAACGGCAAAGCCAAATCTAATGGTAATGCATACCCTCCCTTAGTAATATAATCTTCGACTTCCTTGCTTGTACCAATAGAATTTTCAGTGGTATGATCCGTAGGACTTGTCAAGTTATAGCACATTAGCAAGCCTTTATCAACAGGCGGAATCCCTGCTTTCTCTCTATATTTGTACTGCCAAAGTCTCACAGTGGCCGAAAGTGAATACTGAGGAAAACTAGTTTTAAGTCTTTGCAAGAGATAAAAATAATTCTTCTTCGATTTTTCAGACCAATCACAATCAATCAAAATCTCCTTGCAATTTATTTTTATTTTTCCTACCACAATTTTTTCAATAGAATCTGTATTTGGCCAAACCTTATGATCCTGACTCCCTGAATCATATATTTTTTGAGACATTTCGTAAGCCTTAGCATGAGCTTGCTCCTTTTTATATCCTTCCAGCACGTTTTCAACCCTCTTCTCTATACGCATGGCTAGTGAGTCCAGCTGCTTTTTACTTGACAAAAGCATCACTTCATTAGTCACAAAAATGCTCGGAGTAATCTCGAATTGCTCCATATCCCAATTCAGAGAACGTGTCGTTGCCACGGGTTGAGGTTCACTCGCATAGGGATTCCAATCTACATCAAAAAACCGAACATATAAATGTTTTACCTGCATCTTTTTGGCTAAAGAATCCTCTGCAGAATTTGTATAGTGATCTGTTTTCCAATAACAAAAGGATCGTACCACCTCTGGTTTTACCCCTCTACTACTTACCAAAATCACAAACAAAAAAGAAATTAAAATTGCTTTTTTCATAAGTTATTATAACTATTTATGTCGAGCAAAATTAACACTAATTCTTATATTTTTGCATGTAGCAATCATAAAATAAAAAGTCATATTTAACGATTTTTCAAGCCGAATTTATGGTTCCATTTTGAGCCAAAACCCTTTAAACAAAGAGGCTAACACAACAAAATACTCACTCTCATCCTTTCTCTAATACAGTCGTTTATACACACCTCTTCAGTAGCTTACTTCCATCCCTCCAGTATACACAACTACCTCATTACTAAATGATAGAACTTTCTAAATTCACTCTTTGTAAGTACAAAATGTATACAAAAAAGCCATTTTAAGATTTGTAATCTTTTTTGACTATTTTTGAAAAATAAATAAAAACGAAACAAACCCTAACCAATTTCCCTAAAAAGGGTATATATTATAATGATCTGTTTTGTACATATACAAGTTATGTAAAATTTTATGATAACACCTTACCTGAAAAAAATAACGATATTCTTCGCCATCAGTCTACTAGGAATTGTGGGAATAATAATTTCTTCACTTATTTTGATAAACCATAACGGAATGAATCATAAGTTACAAGGTTGGGTAAATCTACTTTGGTTACCACTATTGCTTATTATTTTAATCATAGACAGAACTTGTGTATGGAAATTTGGAACTAAAAAGGTAAACAAAGTTCAGCTTAATATTTTAGGCACTTTAATTTTACTTTTTATAATTAATTTTATCAGACTACAACTATAAAAAATAATGAAAAAAAAATTATTACTATTAGCATTCTTACCATTTATGATTTCTTGCCAAGAAAAATTTAACACGAAAGATGAACAAAGTTTCAAAATTTCGAGAGAAAAAATTGAAAAAGATCTCAATCAGAGCGAAAAAACAGATTTAGAAAAAGCAATGCGTGTAATTGCATTAGAAGCAATGCGATTAAAATGGGAAGAACCCCAAAATTACGAGGGAAAATCATTTAATAAAATATCTTTAGAAATGATAGACGGTTTTTCCTATTCATCAGTTATCGATTTAGCAGAAGATATTTTAAAGAATAGAAATAAAAAAGAAATTGAAAATTTAACTAAAGAAATAGATAGCTTAAATCTTCAAAAAAATGGATTTCTAAGTGCTCAAAAATCACTTAATGTTTTTAAAATCAATTCTCTAAAAATAAATAAAACAGACTTTTTTGATGAAATGGTTCCTGAGTTAGAAATTGATTATCAATATATTGGAAAAGACAAACTTATAGGAACAAAAACAATACAATTTGAAGTCCGAATAAAATCTAAAAATGAGATTATCAAATCCGAAAGTGTTAGCTACGGAAACGATGATAGTATTTTGGAAAATGGTGAAACCATAACTAAACATATCATTTTTAGCCAAACCAAAGAAACAAATCCTAAATTGTGGAACGCACAAAAATACCCTATCGAAAATCCAAAACTTTCTGATTATGACCTGGATTTAAAAGTTAGCGTTTTAAGCTTAGTCCTTAAAGGAAAAAAGGTTGAAATGCCCAAGATGGATATTTCTCAAATAGATGAGAAGATTAAAAATAATCAAGAAAGAATAAATGAATTAAAAACTGTGAAAGGAACTCTAGACGAGTTAGAATTGACAGACCTATAAAAAACTTCTGCTAACAAGGATAGCAACAAATTAATATTGTCCCTAAAGAAGTTCTATTAAAGATTGGTTTGAATAAAACTAAGACTACCAGCAACAAGCTTTAAAAGATATTATTGGCAATTATAAAATATTTTCAAAAATTCAAAAAGGATTGCATCCTATTGTTACCTTTGCAAAAAATTTTAAACATGTCAAATATTTATATTGGGTATCATTTTACAATAGAACCAAAAGAGTTGGGGTCGGAAATTTTAATTGCTGAATTGGGTGAAAAAGCCTTTGAAAGCTTTACAGAAACCGAAACAGGAATTTCTGCCTTTGTACAAAAAGATCTTTGGGACGAGACAATATTAGATGGTATTCAAATTTTAGAATCAGAGGAGTTCAAAATCGATTATACTTTTGAAGAAATCGAACAAGTGAATTGGAATGAAGAATGGGAAAAAAACTTTGAACCAATAGATGTAGAAGGAAATTGTCATGTCCGTGCTCCTTTTCATCCAAAAACCAATGCCCAATTTGATATAGTTATCGAACCAAAAATGAGTTTTGGTACAGGTCATCATGAAACTACACACATGATGATTCAGCATTTATTAGAAATGGATGTTACTGGTATGAAAACACTCGACATGGGTTGTGGAACTGCAATTCTTGCAATTCTTGCCGAAATGAAAGGTGCTCAACCAATAGATGCTATTGATATTGACAATTGGTGCTATTTGAACTCTATAGAAAATGCCGAGCGCAACAATTGTAAGCATATTACCGTTTATGAAGGTGATGCCGCTTTATTAAAAGATAAAAAATACGATTTGATCATTGCCAACATTAACAGAAACATTTTGCTAAACGATATGCAAAGTTATGTAGATTGTCTTAATCCAAAAGGAACCATTTTATTTAGCGGATTTTACGAAGAAGACATCCCATATATCGATGCTTCATGTACTGAAAAAGGGTTGACATATGTTAAAAAGTTTCAAAAAAACAACTGGGTATCAATAAAATACGTAAATTAGATAAAGTTTTTTTATTATTAACCGGAGTACAAAACCTAAGAATATGAGTACAAAAGAAAAAATAAGAGAAAGAGCAAAAGTAGAAGATGTAACTACAATCAATAACGAAATAATAGTGTATAATGATGATGTAAACACTTTTGATCACGTTATTGAAACCTTAATTAGGGTTTGTGGTCACACTGCAATTCAAGCTGAACAATGTTCACTAATAGTACACTACAATGGAAAATGCACCGTAAAAACCGGTGAATATGACAAATTAAAAGTACAATGCACTAGATTACTCGCAGCCGGCTTAAATGCCGAAATAATCTAAGCTACAATACCATTCCAAAAATGAGTTTTTGATAAAACCTATTTAAGATGTTACCAATCTTAAACAGGTTTTTTTTTTGCGAATATATTACCAAAACTACAAATTACTCTCAAGTTCAAAAAGTCTACCTAACAATAGTCTAATAAATACAGTAGTCTAAAATCTCACAATTATTAAATATCTATAACAATCTATAAATAATCAACAAAAAATATAACAATATCTATAATTCTTCTATATTTGAAAAAAAATATACCCCAAATGGAAGAATACGGTAAAATTTTAGTTTTTGTTATGCCTATTTTTTTGATCTTAATTATAATCGAAAAAATATATGGTCATTATAAAGGAGAAGATACTTCTCCAAATATGGATTCGGTTTCCAGTATCAGCTCAGGAATGATCAATTCGGTCAAAGATGTTTTAGGACTTAGTATTACGCTTGTATCGTATGAATGGTTCGAAACCAAGTTTGCCTTGATGCATTTAGAAGCCAATGTTTTGGCATATATCATTGGGTTCATAGTTATTGATTTTTATGGTTATTGGAGCCATCGTTTATCGCATCAAATTAACTTTTTATGGAACAAACATGCCATTCATCATAGTAGTGAGGAGTTTAATCTAGCTTGTGCTTTGAGACAAACGGTTTCCAGCTTTGTCAATCTTTTTACTTTTTTATTGATTCCGGCAGCATTATTGGGAGTACCACCAAAAGTAATAGCAATCACACTTCCTATCCATTTATTTTTACAATTTTGGTACCATACCAAACACATCAAAAAAATGGGTTTTCTGGAAAAAATACTAGTTACTCCCTCCCACCACCGTGTGCATCATGCGATCAATCCTATTTACATGGATAGAAACCATTCGCAAATATTCATTATTTGGGATAAAATATTTGGCACATTTCAAGAAGAATTAGATACTGTACCTCCAGTTTTTGGCATTACGAGACCTGCTCTAACGTGGAATCCGGTACGAATTAACTTTCAGCATCTTTGGTTACTAATTACTGATGCTTGGCGTGCCGAAAAATGGATAGACAAACTTACCATTTGGTTCAAACCTACTGGTTGGAGACCGGAAAATTTTGAAGAAAAATACCCTGTAAACAAAATTACAGATGTCTATGCGTTTGAAAAATATGGCACACAACATTCCAATAAATTAATGTACTGGTCAATTTTTCAAGCCATAATTACTTTATTATTCATCACGTATATGTACAACTCAATAGCAATTATTGGTTTACCAAATGTATTTATATATGGTGCCTTTATTTTCGTAACCGTTTACAGTTATACAGAATTGATGGATGCCCGAAAAATTTCATTGCTTTGGGAAGGAATTCGCTTTCTATTTGGCATTGCTATTATTGTTTATCTTGGTGATTGGTTTGGAATGAATAATCTTTTCCCTTACGCCAGTTTCATTATTACGGGATACCTCGTTCTGTCATTATTTGTGACTATTTATTTTATAAGCACAAATTTTGATGCCAAAAAAGCTATTGTGACAATCTCTTAAATAACTCTATGAAATCATCTTTACTTCTTAAAATTTATATCAGTTTTACAAGCCTCTATCTTATTATCCTTTTTCTCGAATTAGACGGATTCGATTGGTATATGAAACCAGTCTTACTACCAATTCTATTAGCGGCAGTTGCTGTTTCCGAAAGTTTTCCCACCAAAAAAATTCTTTTAACAGCGTTGACTTTTTCATGGATTGGCGATATTATACTCTTATTTACAGACCGAGGCGAGCTGTATTTCATATTCGGACTAGTGGCTTTCCTCCTGTCTCATCTGGTTTATATACTTCTTTTCAGCAAACAGCAAAACACCAGAATCAATGAAAAAAAAGAGATCTTTTGGTTGGGAATTTTAGCAATAATCGCCTATTTCTTTATCATGATTGACACTTTATTCCCTAAACTGGGTGAATTAAAAATTCCTGTTATAGTCTATGCGGTTGTGATAACCACTATGCTTTTCTTTGCTTTTAAAGGCAGTTTAAAATGGGCTACTCCGGCTAACAATTATATTCTTATTGGAGCTATTGTATTTGTCAGTTCGGATAGTATTTTAGCTTTCAATAAATTTTATACTCCAATAGCACATGCCTCTTTTTATATTATGCTTACATATTGTTTAGCACAATATTTAATAGTATCAGGAATTTTAAAGTTGAATGGGGCTAAATAAGTTTTATACACCGTCATTGCGAGGAACGAAGCAATCCCATATCGTATTTCCAAACCAATGATTTGCTCAGATTGGTTGTTCTGGCTAGTGAGATTGCTTCGTTCCTCGCAAAGACCTTGCATGTGTGTTTTGCTGACGGGTTTCTTCTCGTCTTTTGCGAAAAACAATTTTAAAAACACTTAACTTACTAATGTTGATTTCTATCCTTCACATCATATTAATCCAAAAAAAAAGCATTTCTCAGTTATAAGAAATGCTTTTTTTATAGAAAAATTTTTTAGTGATTAATGAGGCAATTTATTTTTTAAAGCACCATAAATAATAGTCCCAATCAGTGCACCAATTAATACAATAATCACAGGCATAAATCCAGCTCCAATCAAAATAAAAATAGGACCAGGACAAGAACCCACTAATGCCCAACCTAATCCAAAGGAAATACCTCCCACCAAATATCTGACAGAATTATTTTCCTTATCCAAGATTTCAATAGGCATACCTTTGATGTCTTTGATATTTTTTCTTTTAATTATCTGAATGCCTACAATTCCAGTCGCTACAGCAACCCCAATAATCCCATACATATGGAAAGATTGAAATTGAAACATTTCATAAATGCGATACCAAGAAACTGCTTCAGATTTGGTAAGAACGATTCCAAAAAGAAATCCAACGAGAAAATATTTTAATATCCTCATAATTTAAAAAAGTAAGGGTAATATAAAATGAGCCATAATTAATCCGCCAATAAAGAAACCTATAACAGCTTTAAGCGAAGGCAATTGCAAATTACTTAATCCAGAAATAGCATGTCCAGATGTACATCCGCCTGCATAGCGTGTGCCAAAACCGATTAAGATTCCGCCAATAAGCAGAATAAAAATACTTTTGGGTGATTCCCAAATTTTATGTCCAAATAATGCATCCGGCATTAATTTACCATTGGGAGCATCAATTCCCATTTGGGAAAGTTGCTCTATCGTTTTGGGATTAATATCAATATTAGAAGGATCTCCCATAAAATGAACCGCCACAAAACCTCCAGCCATAGCGCCTAGTACTACCAGAAAATTCCAACGGTTAGCTTTCCAGTCAATATCAAAATATTCTATATTTTTTCCTAATCCAGTCATTGAGCATAAAGACTGAAGATTAGTCGACATACCGAAATTCTTTCCGAAATAAATCAGTAAAAGCATAACCATACCGATTAAAAAGCCCGAAACATACCAAGGCCATGTTTGAAAAATAATATTCATAGTTTTTCTTTTTGAGCAAAGATAAAAAGGTAAAAGCAATCCTAATGTGAGAAATGTTACATTTGCAAAAAATAATCTCAGTCACAAAGTGCAATGTCCAACCAAATGATAATTACATTTTGATTATTTTTGAAACAGCAGTTTAACTTTTAAATTTAGAATCCTAATTAACCTAGAGAATATGAAAAAAACAATTCTTTTTATTGCTTTACTACTTGTTATAACTTCTTGCGGAAGTATTAAATCAACAATAAAAAACGTAGACAACAACGCTCCTGTACCTGTTTTAGGCAAAAATAATTCCTTTGTAATTACAGAATACAGTAAAGACAAAAAGTATGGTTATGACAAAGATTACCCAATCAATATCTACTATCGAGGTACCAGAAACGATACCATTAACCAAAAATATTTCTTGAATGCATTGGCAGGCCCAAAAGGAGAAAAGATCACTTATACCCGATTGGAAAACTGCTGTCCTTTTCCATCAAAAAACAATGAAATGGGTGCTGGCTTTCTAAATGTGTACGAATTGAAATGGGAAGGTCAAAAAAAACCGGTTATTTTGTATTTAAACATCTACGAAAGAGGACGATTAATGGTTCCGTTTGGTCTTAGTTTGCAAAAAATGTAATTAAAACCTATACCGCCTTAACTGCGATTACTTCCATAACTTTCATCATAATTGAAGTCTAGCCAACTCTGTTTGAAGAAGTATTCAATTTTAAAGCGATTTTTCTTTACTCAAAAAGACACTAACCAAGCAAATAGCAGCTAATTTATAGTTTTTTTGGTTCAAAATTAATTTCAATTTGTAATTAGGAAATCGCAAAATCAAACTACCTTTGCACTTTCAAAAAAAACACACTATGAACATACACAATATTCCACAAATCAAGCATACTGAGAGTGGTAACTTCTTTTTACTGGCTGGTCCATGCGCTATTGAAGGCGAAGAAATGGCAATGCGAATTGCAGAAAAATTAGTTGGCATTACAGATAAATTACAAATTCCTTATGTTTTCAAGGGTTCATTCAAGAAAGCTAACCGTTCCAGAATAGACAGTTTCTCTGGAATTGGAGACGAGAAAGCCCTTAAAATTTTACAAAAAGTATCACAAACTTTTGGTGTACCAACAGTTACCGATATCCACACTAATGAAGATGCTGCTATGGCTGCAGAATATGTAGATGTATTGCAAATTCCTGCTTTCTTAGTTCGTCAGACCGATTTAGTTGTGGCTGCCGCCAAAACCGGAAAAGTGGTTAACTTGAAAAAAGGACAATTCATGAGTCCTGAGAGTATGAAACATGCCGTACAAAAAGTATTGGATTGCAGTAATCAAAACGTGATGGTAACAGACCGTGGTACTATGTTTGGTTACCAAGACATGATCGTAGATTACCGTGGTATTCCAACTATGCAACAATATGCAACAACTGTTCTGGATGTTACCCATTCATTACAACAACCAAACCAAACAGCAGGAGTAACTGGAGGAAGACCAGATATGATTGAAACTGTTGCCAAAGCTGGAATTGCTGTAGGTGTAGATGGTATTTTTATTGAAACCCATTTTGACCCGGCTAATGCAAAAAGTGACGGTGCCAATATGCTGCACTTGGATTACTTCGAACCTTTAATGAATAAGTTGGTTGCCATTAGAAAAACCATAAATCAATTCTAAAAAATTAAATTAAATACATTGAAAACAAAATTTTTATACGCCTCTTTGTTCGTTCTTTTTTTATCAGTTAATGCCTTTGCACAAGACAGTATGCCAGTTACAGAAAGATATACGGCACACAACAAAGGAAAGTTCTTTGCACATTGGGGAGGAAACAGAGCATATTATACTACTTCAGATTTACACTTTGAAGGAGAAGGATACAATTTTACTGTAGAAAATGCACAATCACACGATTTACCAAAAGGTTGGAAT
Source organism: Flavobacterium aestivum (assembly GCF_026870175.2). Lineage (NCBI taxonomy): Bacteria > Pseudomonadati > Bacteroidota > Flavobacteriia > Flavobacteriales > Flavobacteriaceae > Flavobacterium > Flavobacterium aestivum. The sequence continues at coordinate 3,720,975 of NZ_CP113977.2, forward strand.
ATCGATTATATTAAACCTGGAAGTTTAACATCATCACAAACTAACTGGAAAGTTGGGTACTTTTTTCACGATAAATTTAATGTTTCTATCGGGATTGATCACATGAAATATGTGATGACTCAAGATCAAACTGCAATGATTAACGGAAACATTAATTTGCCTTCTACCGAAGTTGGCTCTCAATTTAACGGATCATACAATAATGTGCCAGTAAATTTAACTGATGGTAAATTTTTAAAGTTTGAACATACAAACGGATTAAATTATGTCTTTACTGAAGCAGCTCATTATACAGACATATCTTCAATTTTTGGTATTACAAATACCGATATATTCCAACTAAATTTAACACAAGGAGTAGGAATGGGAATATTGGTTCCAAGAACTGATGCTACTGTTTTAGGTAAGCCAAGACACGATGAGTTTCATATTTCAGGATACGGTTTCTCTGCAGATGCTGGTTTAAACTTCACTTTTTTCAAACATTTCTACATGCAAACTGAGTTAAAAGGTGGTTATATCAACATGACTGATGTAAGAACTACTTATACTGGTGATCATGCTCAGCATCATTTTTGGTACGGAGAAACCATCGTTTCTTTTGGAGGTATCTTTAGACTATAATATTCTTATCCCATAAAATTAAAATCTCCTTCGGGAGATTTTTTTTTATTGGTTAAACCCTCAATTGTATAGGCACAGATTCAAGTCACATAATTATGGGTAATCCCAATTAATTTTAATTTAATTCTTCTCATTATTTTATCTGCGGAAATCTGCGAAATCTGCGTGAAATATGGCGCGCAGATTTCGCAGATTTTCGCAGATTTTTTTAAATAATCTACTAAAAGTTTAGCTTACCCAAACGCAAAACATTGACCACTAAGGTTAAGGCTATTTTTTTTATGATTTTGAGCCTTCATAGTTAAGGGTAGAACCTTTTCATTTATATAAAGTTGCTGCTTCTCTTATCACATCAATTAAAATAGTATTATCGATTTCTTCCAAATCATAATAACGAAGCGACTTTACTGTATTTCTTTTTTCATCAACAAGGCAATCTTGATTTCTTTTTAATTGAAATCCACGGGCAAAACCTGCATCAACAAAGTTTTTTTTATGATTGGGAGCCAAGTAACAAAAAGGCTTTTTCTTATAATAAAAATAAGGTATCCCCCATTTAAAAAGCAGCTCCAATTCTGGCATTTCCCTTTCGAACACACTTATTAAATGCAAGACAATTGACCTAAACTTTTCGGGCTGGCGATAGATATATTCGTCTGTGAGCTTCATATTTAGACATTTATTTTTTTTTCATCAGTCATATATAATAAAAATAAAAAAAATATTGGTAGTCTTAAATTTTATCATTTACTTTGTATTTCAAAGTACTTTAAACATGGAAGAAAAATATTTACAAGACATTAGTGACATCAAGAACATGATGAACAAATCCTCTCAGTTTATTTCTTTGAGTGGTTTGGCTGGAATAATGGCTGGCATTTATGCTTTGATTGGTGCTTATATCGCCCATGAATTGATTCAGAATCATAAAAATGATTATACATCAAGCAACTATAACCAAGTTATCACTTTAGAAAGTAATACATTCAAAATGATACTTTTAATTGCTTTTCTCGTATTATTTCTATCCGTTACCACTGCCGCATTACTGACTATTAATAAAGCTAAAAAAGAAGGAGAAACCGTTTGGAATACCACTTCCAAAAGACTATTAACCAACTTTTTAATTCCATTAGTTACCGGAGGAATTTTTGGAATGCTGTTATTACAAAATGGAGACTATGGTCTAGTAGCTCCTGTCACTTTAATTTTTTATGGATTATCTTGTGTAAACGCAAGTAAATATACACTTAGAGACGTACGCTATCTAGGAATTACAATTATTATACTAGGTCTGTTATCTACCGAATTTTCAGGTTATTCATTAGAGTTTTGGGCTTTAGGTTTTGGGGTTTGCCATATTATTTATGGAAGTATGATGTATTTTAAATACGATAGAAAATAAACTAGTTTCTTTACATAGAAAAACATTGAAAATTGTAGAATCCAAGAAGAAAAAAACATGAAAAAGACAAAGTATATTTTTGCGATAGTTACCTTTCTGATGAGCTTTGGATGTGCGTTATTCATAGCCAATTCAATGTTTGGAAATATTCTTTTTGGCAAACAAACAATAAGTGCTTTAGACAAAATACAAGAAGGAGATATGATTTTTCAAACGTCCCAATCCAAACAATCCGAAGCTGTTAAAATAGCAACAAATTCTAAATTTTCACATTGCGGCATTGTTTTTATCGAAAAAGGTAAAAAATATGTTCTTGAAGCCGTACAACCCGTAAAATACACTCCGCTTGAAACCTGGATTACCCGCGGAAAAGAAAATCATTTTGTGGTTACCCGATTAAAAAATGCATCAACACTATTGAATCCGGAAACCTTGCAAAAAATGAAAGACTACGGAAATAGATTTAACAATAAAAACTACGATTTCTATTTTGAATGGTCTGACGATAAAATATATTGTTCAGAACTGATTTGGAAAATATACAAAAACGGAGCAGGAATCGAACTATGCCCGCTCCAGAAGTTAAAAGATTTTAATCTAAAAGATCCCCGAGTACAAACCATATTAGCAGAACGATACGGAAAAAACATTCCTCTTGAAGAAAGTGTAGTTGCACCATCAAACTTGGAAAATTCTAAAATTGTAACCACCATAATTGACACTTACTAAGATTTGAAAAACATTATTCAAAATATAAACAAAGCCTTTGACCATCGCATACGACTTGGAATCATGTCCGTTTTGATGGTCAATGAATCTGCCGATTTTAGTACTTTGAAAGAATTGCTGGGTGTTACTGATGGTAATCTGGCCAGTCACACCAAAGCCCTAGAACTGGAAAATTATATTGCCATTGAAAAACAATTCATTGGTAAAAAGCCAAATACAAGCTACAGAGCAACCAAAGAAGGCCGCAAAGCGTTCCAAGATCATATTAATGCACTCGAAAAATTGATACAGAAACGATAAACTATTTTTTTAATCTTTTACTTTGAAATTCAAAGTACTTTTAAAAATAAAACTTAATAACAATATTATCATCCCGAAGAAAAAGAAAACTCCACGAACTAAATAATAACATAAAAGCAACGACAACAAAAAATATGAGAGACCAACTAATCGAAAAAATGTACGAATGGAGCAAAAAACCATACCAACGATTTTTTAAAAACAAAATAGCATGGGAGATTAACAAGCAAGAATTGCTCGCCTATCCTGAAGAAACATTAGGATTTCATTTAGGGCAATTTCTGCAAAAGAACCATTTTGATATTCAACCTAAATTAGAAGATCATGACATTATCCATATACTCACAAATACAGGAATAAGTGTGCGAGAAGAAATAGGAATGCAATATTATCTAATGGGAAATGGCAAAAAAAGCTTGTATTTATATCTAGTCATTCTTGCAGGAACGCTCTTCTACCCTACGTATATCGATTATTTCTTCAAGGAATTTCGTAAAGGGAAAACGGCTCACTCCTTTCATTATTTGGATTTCTCAAAAATGCTTTTTATTCCAATTTCAACTATTCAACAAACTTTCAAAATTTAGATCATGCCAACCACACTAACCCAAGAGGAACCTTTTGAAGGCAGAACTTCAACCGAACTTGCCCTTGGTTGTTTTGCCATCGGAACATTATTTTTCATCCTTTTTCTAACGCTGCAGGATACTTCTTTTATATTCATTATTGGATTTATCTTCATTGTTGTGGCAACAATTCTCAATGCAATAATGCTCCATCATCTGTTGTATCATTTTTACATTTTACCTCAACAGCGGAAATATATAGGTCAGAAAATTTTAATTCTATTAAGTAATATCCCAATAGCATTCCTGTATTTCAACATTCTAAAAGCACTCCAACTTTTATAATCTATAACTATAAAAGCCAAAACATGGAAACATCAAACCGAACAAAATCCTATTACAAATGGGCATTTTCTAATGAACTGACCATTGGTTCATTTATTATTGGTACCTTAATACTCCTTGCACACAAAGCCCTACTCCATAATGACATGGTCATGATAATAGGAATATACTATTTTCTTTTTGCCACCTTCATAAATACTATAATGCTATTGTACCTTATTTTTCTCTGCATTATTCTACCAGATAAACGACAAAACTTAGCACTAAAAATCATCCTTTTATTGTGTAACATTCCTATAGCGTTCATATATCTCTGCATAGCCCTTAATGCGGAGTGTTCAGATTCACCTTTCTAATAAAATATTAAAACAACAACAAACATGGAAACTCAAGAAAATCAAGCCCCAACTCCTACATCTTTTTTTCAATCGCTTTTTCAGTCAACAACTGCCAAAATGCTGATGGTGGGATTTTTGACTCTTATTTTGCTCATTCCGCTAGAATTTGTAAAAAGCCTTATTAATGAACGCTCGAACCGTCAGGAAGAAGTCATTTCTGAAATCAATGATAAATGGGGTGAAAACATATTCTTCTATGGTCCTATATTGAAAGTTCCCTACACTACTTTTGAAGAAACATTGACCATTAACCAAAAGACCAATGAAACAGTAAAACAGCAAAAGGCAATTACAAAATATGCTTATTTTTTCCCAGAAAATTTAAAAGCAAAATCCAATGTTACCACTAAATTGCTCAAACGAAACAACTACGAGTCGGTAGTATACAACTCTAAAATAAACTTTAAGGGACAATACATTCATCCCGATTTTAGTAGCAAAAATATTCCTGTAGAAAACATTCAATGGAACAAAGCCTCAATTTTGATAAAAACTACCAATTTAAAAAGCATCAAAGATGAGGTAAAAATTAATCTTGGCGGTAACAAATTTACATTTGAACCGGTTTATAGTACTAATCTAAATGATTCTACCCAAGCTTTAGAAACCGGTTTTATAGATCTGAAAAATGTTTTAATAACAGATAAAACCAACTTTGATTTTGCGATTACCTACAACGGAAGCAAGCAAATAAAAATGGTTCCTATTGGTAAAACCACTCAATTGCATATGCAATCTAACTGGCTCTCACCAAGTTTTACCGGTAATTTCCTTCCCGATGATAAAACCAAAAAAATCGACGCCTACGGTTTTGTAGCCAATTGGAAAATCCTCCATATCAACAGAGCCTTTCCGCAACAATTCTTTGAAATTTTGCCTGACTTAGGTACATATGCCTTTGGAGTCGATTTTGTTATTCCTGTAAATCAATACCAACAAAATGAAAGAGCCGCAAAATATGGCTTTCTCGTAATTGGTTTGACGTTTCTTATTTTCTTCCTAATTCAATCCATTAGCAAAATCAGGATTCATATTTTCCAGTACTCAATGATTGGGCTGGCACTGATTTTATTTTACACCTTACTTATTTCCATTACTGAGCATAGTAGTTTTACAAAAGCTTACTTAATTGCTGCAACTGCAGTCATCACATTGATATCGCTGTACTCCGTTTCGATCCTAAAAGGTCGCAAATTCCCAATGTTTATTGCCGCTTCCCTTACTGGATTATATACATTTATCTACGTTATCATCCAGTTAGAAAATTATGCTTTATTGGTAGGAAGCATTGGTTTATTTGGCATTCTTGCTGCTGTAATGTACTTTTCCAGAAAAATTGATTGGAATAAATAAAAAGGGATAATTAGATGCAAAAAATGTTCTTTCAATGATGTTTTGCGTAAGGGATTGCGGCGATATCCTTTATTTTTTTCCTTTAAAAAAATAAAGATAAAGCCAAAAGCCCGACCCTGTGATACAAAATAAGGGAGGCACGACCACTATTTTGTATCACAGGGTTACACCCTTATAAATAAAAAAGATTACATATTTCGTAAGACTTATACTCAATTACATCTTGACGCTATTTATTTTCATAACAATGAGTCAAAAAGTTTAGTATTTTTGAAGACTGAAAATGAAATGATGAAAAAAATTATGATTCCACTAATGGTTGTTGCCATTGGTGTTGCTTTATACGAACAGTCAAGTGATGATAAAAATGTTTATGTTATGGTTATTGCCATAGTCGTTTTTATGATGTGTATGATGCGATTGAGTAGTAAAACTCCAAGTAAAAATCAAGATAAAGAAGAAGACGATGTTTAATAAAGGAGATAAGGTTTCGGTACTGGATGAAGCGGTAGATGGTGTTGTTTTGTTTGTAAAAGACAATGTGGTGACTATTGAATCTGCAGATGGATTTATTATGAATTTTGCTGCCAATGAACTCATCAAAATAGGTGAAGCTGGTAACTTGATGGAAAACATAAAAGGGATGAACATCAATGAGATCAAGAAAGAAAAAGAAATTCCAAAACCACGCAGTTTTGTAAAAGAGAAGAAAGACAGACATGAATTACCTGTTCCTGAATTTGATTTGCATATCGAAAAACTGGTACCTAACAAACGTGGAATGTCTAATTATGACATCTTGACTTTACAAGCGGAAACAGCCAAACGCCATATTGAATTTGCAATTCGCAATAGAATTCCAAAGATTGTTTTTATCCATGGTGTGGGAGAAGGCGTGTTGAAATCAGAATTGGATTTTTTATTAGGACGCTATGATAATGTGATTTTTCAAGATGCTAATTATCAAAAATACGGTTCTGGTGCAACCGAGGTATACTTTAAGCAAAATACTAAATAGTCTCGCACTCTTTAGATAAAAAAAAACGTCAATTCTCTACTATTATGAAAATTGACGTTTTTTTCGTTTTATCAAGTTCTTTATACAAAAGAAACTTGGCGTAAATATTTTTTTGCTTATTTGGTCGTTTGTAATTCCCCGTATTTGTAACTGTTTCCTAGCTGAAAATTACTATTCCCTTTTACCAGCGTTACATTTTTGAGAACTATAGTGTGTATAAAACTATTAGGACCATTGGTTGCTGTAGTCACTTCTATAATTCCTCCTACTCTACCTAACCATTCCTGACTAACTGTTGGTATCGTTGGAACTGTTGCTTGACAAAAATAATTTGACGATACAATTCCATTAGTAAATAAACTATACACTAATTTGTTTACAGTTGCTCCTATTACTCCAGTTCTAGGGGCACCCGCAGGTGTAGCTTCGTTGATAATCAATGCTGGATCAATATTTAATGTAAATGATTCACTAGCGCTAAAATCATATACCTGACCATTATTACTACATCTGTTTAAAAGTCCGCTAAAAGCAAAAGGCAAAGGATCTGCTGTTTTTGTGTAATCACCAAAAGGAAAAGTTTCATAAAACTGACTGGTACCATCTCCTTTATCGAAAGTAATGTTTCTGAAAACAATGCTATTATTATAGCCTGTTATCCTAGTACTATTATTAGTTTCATCTAATTTCTTAATATCGGTTGTAACAATTTCTATCTTACCTGATGATGCCTTCCACTGGCTGTTTACATTTGGTGTGGCTGGAGGGATTATATCACAAATATTTCCTGAAACTACTTTACCATTATAAAAACTATAAACCACTTGATTTGTTGCATTTACATCAAGGGTAATAGGTGTTCCTGGATCTGTTGGGTTTTGGGCAAAAGTAGTAGATGGGACATTTAAAATTAAAGATTCATTTTCGTTGAGTTTATAAAGCAGATTATTTGTTGTACAACTTTGTGTTTGCACAGCCGAAAAATCAATTTTATCTACTATTAAATCACCATCATCACAACTGCTTAATGCAATTGCACAAATTAAAATCCCTAAAAATCGTTTCATTATATATTATTTTAAACAAAAGTAGAATTTTTAATTTGTTTCCTAAACTTTACGAACCAAAAACGTACATTTTAACAAAAAGTATTGCTGAGGTGTAAAGTTTTTTGGAATAATGATTTGGATAAATATTAAACTTCATAACAATCAAAATACATGTATTTTCAAGCCAGATACTGAAATCAATGTCTTGAATTTTGGATTATAGCTGCTTAATTTCCCAGATTATCAGCTACTTATTAAAGACATTGATTCCCTACAGAATTCCTTATCTTTGCACCGAATTTTACATTTCAATGAAAAAATACAAATACTACTTCGCAGCTTTTTCGGCATTCTTTATCTGGGGATTTTTCAGTTTGGCTTTAAAACCAATATCCAATTATCCCTCTTTGGATATACTATTCTACCGTGTATTTTTTAGTGTACTTACCATGACTGCCATTAATCTTGTTTTTAGACAAAAAAACATCCGCAAAAATTGGAATGATTTTAAAGTAATGCCACAAAAGAAAAAGAAAACCATTGTAACACTAACCTTGGTAGGGAGCTTGATTTTGGCTTCTAATTGGTTTATTTTTATTTATGTTGTCAATCATATCAATGTAAAATCGGGTTCACTAGCATATCTCATTTGCCCTATTCTGACAACTGTTTTTGCTTACTTTTTGCTACACGAAAAATTAAGCAAATGGCAATGGATAGCTGTTTGTATAAGTACATTTAGCTGTACATTGTTGTCTTTAAAGAATCTACACGATATTTTTTACAGTTTGGTTGTTGCTTCAACCTATGCTTTGTATTTAGTAAGTCAGCGCAAGAATAGCGAAATAGATAAATTTTTGGTTTTGAACATACAGTTACTTTTTATCTCATTACTAATTTTGCCATTTTACCCAAAATATAGCGGCACAATCCCTACGGAACCTTTATTTTACGCTTGCTTATTTTGCATCGTTGTGTTTTTTACCATTATTCCGCTTTTTTTAAATCTCTATGCTTTAAAAGGAATCAACTCATCTACGGTGGGAATCCTAATGTACATTAATCCAATAATCAATTTTACTTTGGCTATTTTTCATTTTAATGAACAAATAACTGTTCTTCAAATGATTTCTTATTCCTTAATTTTGGTATCAATTATTATTTTTAATGAAAAAATAATACGATCTAAAAAAAAAGCCTTACTATAATTGAAGACGCAAACTCTATTCAAAATGAAAAAAGTATATCTCGATAATGCCTCTACTACTGCTCTTCGTCCAGAAGTAATACAGGAAATAACCAAAGTATTGACTGAAGATTATGGTAATCCATCCTCTACCCACAGTTTGGGGCGTAATGCAAAAAGTATCCTTGAACTTTCCAGAAAATCGATTGCAAAGCAACTGAATGCTACTGCAGCCGAAATTATTTTTACTTCTTGTGGTACTGAAGCCAATAACTGGATTTTGCGATCTGCCATAAAAGATTTGAAAGTAGAGCGCATCATTACCAGCAAAATAGAACATCACGCTGTTTTACACACCGCTCTAGAATTACAAAAAGAATATAGCATTCAAGTAGATTTTGTAAACGTAAAACCCAATGGAGAACTTGATCTAACCCATTTGGTCGAGCTATTATCCGAAGAAAAAAAGACTTTGGTTTCTTTGATGCATGTCAATAATGAAACCGGAACTATTTTAAATCTAGAAAGAATAAGCCAGATTTGTCAAGAACATAAAGCATTATTTCATTCGGATACTGTACAATCCGTTGGGAAAACCAAAATTGATTTGCAAGCTATCCCTATCGATTTTATAGTAGCCAGTGCCCATAAATTTCATGGTCCAAAAGGAGTCGGTTTTGCTTTTGTTCGAAAAAATTCCGGAATACAGCCTCTACTTTTTGGTGGGGAACAAGAAAAAGGACAGCGCCCAGGAACGGAAGCCGTGCATCAAATTGCAGGAATGGCTGTGGCTCTAGAGCTTTCTTACCAAAATTTGGAAGCTGAAAGCAATTACATTGCCTCATTGAAAAACTATACCATTGAAAGACTGAAAGCTGATTTTCCTGAATTTAAAATCAACGGAGAAAATACCTTATATAATTTACTCAATGTTATTTTGCCTTTTGATGAGAGTAAAACTTCTATGCTTTTATTTCATTTAGACATGAAAGGAATAGCAGTTTCTAGAGGTAGTGCCTGTCAATCCGGAAGCATTAGACCTTCTCATGTATTGGCAGAAATGTTATCAGGAGAAGATTTAAAAAAACCAAGTTTACGCATTTCTTTTAGTCACTATAATACCAATGAAGATGTTGATTTATTAATTGAAGGGTTGAAAAGTATTTAGAATACACTTCTGAAAAGTAAATTTATAGATTTGATTTAAGACGCTAAAAAAACGAATCAATAAATTAAAATTGCCACAAATTGATTTCATAGAAGTCAATTTGTGGCAATCCATTTTTAAGAAATTAAAGTTTTTTATTGTGGTTTCTTTTTTTCCTTTTCCTGTTTTTTGAAATAGCCTCTCAATAAAAAATTATGTTTCATAGCTTCGAGATCCTCATTAAGAAGCAGAGTTGCTTTATTTAAATTTGTCACTGTAGAATCTATTTTTTTTACCAAATTAGGATCGTTGGACAAATAATTTATTGCACCTTTTCCGTTTTTGATGTTTGAAATCGCGCCATTCAAGTTGGTAACTGCTTTGTTTATCTCTTGACTGGATTGATCCAAATTCTCAACAATGGCTTTTATTTTTTTAGCAACAGCAGGGTCATTCAGTACTCCAATTACACTATTTTTATCACTCAAAGATACCACTATTTTATTTAGATTATTAACTGTTTCAGTTGTTCCTTTGCTCGTCATTTTAAGATTATTCATAGTTTGTTTCATATCTGAAGCCATGATTGTATCATTAACTAAGGCTCCTAAAGTCCCCTCTCCTTGCGTTATTTCTTTGGTTATTTTAAGTAAATCGGCTGTGAGAAGTGCAGCATTTTTATTGGTCACATTCAAAGTTTTCATTAGGTCATCAGTACGAATACGCTCCGAAGATTTAATTATATCACCTGGTTCAATTGATGGTTGATTCCCTTTTCCGGGATTGATATTAATAACTTTACTACCCACCAGTCCATCAGAACCAATAGTTGCAACAGCGTTTTTCTTGATATGAGGAAAAATAGATTCATCAATAACCATATCAACACTTATTGTCGAATCATTTATCATTTCGATACCACGAACGGTTCCAACATTGATACCTGAATACCGAACGTTATTCCCCAATTGCAATCCATTTACATTATCGAAAATAGCAGTTAAGTGTTCTGTTTTTCCAAACATTTTCTGCTTGCTTCCAACAAAATAAACAACAAGAACAAAAAGAGTTAGTCCTATTAGAACAAAAATGGCCAATTTGATTTTTTCTGAAGCTGTTTTTTCCATTTTTTATATTAGTTTCTAAGCTATTAAAACTATAATCCACTAAGGTTCAAATACCTAAAAGCAAAACAATTATCTTAAAAGCTGAATTAGTTTAGTAGTATTTACGAACTCATAAGGCTATTTTTTTAGCTAATTCATAGCATTCCTTTTTTTAATTCAATCACCAGCATTTCAAAAACTTAGAATTTTAGGCACTCAATTTCTTAGCATCTTATTTAAAGAAAGCTTTCACTTTTGGATCAGTTGAGGCAGCTAAACTTTCAAAGGTTCCTTCGGCATAATTAATACCGTCTATCAATAAAATCATTCGATTTGAAATCATTCTGGCACAATCTACATCATGTGTAATAATTAGGGATGAGGTATTATACTTTTTCTGGATAGACACCATCAGCATTAAGATTTCTTTTGAGGTGATGGGATCTAATCCTGTTGTAGGTTCATCATAAAGAATAATTTTTGGCTTTAGAATTAACGTCCTTGCCAAGGCTATTCTGCGCTTCATTCCCCCTGAAAGTTCATTAGGCATTAGATTAATAGTATTTGCCAAACCAACGCTTTCCAACACCTCCATAACTAGCGAAGTGGTGTCTTCTATGACTCCAAATTTTTTGGTGTGTCGCCTCAAAGGAAATTCAAGGTTTTCCCGTACCGACATCGAATCGTAAAGCGCGCTTCCTTGAAATAGAAACCCTACCTCGGTTCTAAGTTCGTCTAGTGCCTCTTGGGACAATTTACTAATATTTTTTCCCATGACTTCTATACTACCATCATCTGGTTCCTCTAACCCAATGAGACATTTTATCATCACGGATTTACCAGATCCTGATTTGCCCATAATAACCAAATTTTCTCCTTCCTTCAATACCATATCAAAACCATCCAAAACACAGTTGTCACCAAAGCTTTTTTTCAAACCTTTGATAATAACTATTTCCTTCCCTTGTCCTGATTTTGATTCCATATTATTTAAACACCGTAAAAAATATTAGCAATAAAAACCGCTATAAAGTCAATTATAAAAAGCAACATCGAAGAAAAAACTACCGCTGAATTTGCTGCCAGCCCTACTCCAGCTGTTCCTTTCATACAATTATAGCCTTTGAAGCACCCTACCAATCCTATAGCAAAACCAAAAAAGAATGTTTTAATGGTTGACGGAATCACATCAAAAAATTCTAAATGATTAAAGACTTGGGTAAAATATAATAAGAACGACACATCCCCTTTTAAATTCTCTACCATCAAAGATCCCAATAACGCTACCGCATCACCAAAAAAAACCAAAACTGGAAGCATCAAAGTAGTGGCTAGTATTCTGGTTACTACCAAATATTTGAAAGGATTTGTTCCGGAAACTTCCATAGCATCTATTTGTTCGGTTACACGCATAGATCCCAATTCTGCTCCTATTCCGGAACCAATGCGTCCTGCACAAATTAAGGCGGTAATTATAGGGCCAATTTCCCTGATTATTGAAACACTTACCATTGCCGGAATCCAGGAAACTGCACCAAATTGTTGCAATGTAGGTCTGGATTGTAACGTAAAAACCAACCCTATAATAAATCCGGTTACACCAACAAGCAATAATGAACGGTTACCCATATTATAGCATTGTCTAAGAAATTCTTTGAATTCTAAGGGAGGTTTGAAAACTTCTTTGAAAAAACGACCTGAAAAATAAGATAGCTCGCCTATTTCCAGAAGAAAAGCTTTGAATAATTCTATAATTCTAAAAACACTATTCATGGAGTTTATGAATTAATTTTGCAACTATTCTATGATTAGCTTCAAATGATTCACTTAAGAAATAAAGAACTTTCGTCCCTTAATTATAAAAAAGCCTGTCAAATCATTTTTAATACTAATTTTACTCAAATATACACATATTATACTGATTTAGTTCGAATTACATCCGTAAATAAATTAGTTTGCTTTTAGCTTTCATACAATCTTAATCTATTTTTAGTTGTTATTAGATCTTTTTGCAAGTGGTCAATTTTTTGCAGAAGATTAAAAACCACATCAATTCCTTCTGGATTTAATTCTAATTCATGATGCATTCGTACTATTCGCTCTATATCTTTTATCTGGTCTTTGTGAATGTATGGTGATTGCTCAATGATTTCAATTTCAATCAAACCCATTTCACTGAGTTGGGTAAAGAAATAAAGCTCGACTTTATAATATGAGCAAACAGTTTCTAAAAGGATCAGGTTTTCAGTATTCATATATGTGAATTTTATTTTTTAGTGATCCTAAATATGGCATCCCCTAATCTCTTTTATTAGTATGAATTATTCATTAATAGCTATTTCATATTTTTCTAAGCTTCGATAATTCCATGAATAACTCTTTTTCTCTTTCGGTTAGGTCGGTAGGTATCATAACTTGATAGGAAATATACAAATCTCCAAATTCTCCTTCTTTTTTATAGATTGGAAAACCTTTTCCTTTAAGTTTTACTTTGGTACCATTTTGGGTTCCTGCTTTCACTGTCAGTTTTACTTTTCCGTCAAATGTATTGGCAGTTATTTCTCCGCCTAAAACGGCTGTATATAAATCTATTTCAACGGTGGAATATAAATTGTGCTTATCAAGTTTAAAATTAGTCTGATTCTCTATGCTAAAAGTAATATACAAATCCCCATTGGGTCCACCGTTAACGCCTTCGCCTCCTTGCCCGCTTATTTTTATGATTTGACCATTTTCTACACCTGCAGGAATGGTCAATCGAATAGTTTTACCATTTATTGTCAGAGTCCGTTTGTGTGTGGTATAGACTTCTTTTAAGTCAAGATGCAATTCGGCATTCAAATCCTGTCCTTTAAAAACAGAATTCCTACGGCTATCTCTTCGCGCTCCCCCACCAAACATGGACTCAAAAAAATCTGAATAATCTCCAGCACCACCAAAACCTCCACCAAAATTACCTGATTGTCCTCTGCTTTGGTATTGTTGCTGTTGTTGTCTTGCTTTTTCGTATTCCTCACTATGCTGCCAGTTTTCACCATACTGGTCATACTTTTTACGATTCTCAGGATTCCCCAAAACCTCATTGGCTTCATTGAGTTCTTTGAATTTCTTTTCAGCTTCTTTATCGTTAGGATTTAAATCAGGATGATATTTACGTGCCAATTTTCGGTATGCCTTTTTGATATCTGCATCCGATGCACTTTTATCAACTCCTAATATTTTATAATAATCTATAAATGCCATTTTACTTCGATTATCAAATTTGGACAATGATGCGAATATCTATTTTGAGTAATAAAAAAACAAAATAACAACTGAAAATGAAGTGATTATACACTCAAATTTAATCATTTTTTTAATATTAAAAGATGAACTAAATGTTTTATTACAAGATGTTATTTCTTTAAAAACAGGAAACATATAAAATTGGCTTTACATTTTATAAACTATCGAATCTATGATAGGGCAAATAAGTAATTATAATTTCGATTGTTCTTGACAGTCGATATGACAACCAGTTAATCAGTTTTGAAAATAAACTATCCTTTAGTTTAAGGGTTTCGGGAGTTATTTTTTGAGACTGCGAAATAATATTGTTGAGCTGCGATTGAAATTCTCTGGAAAACTTTCCCGAAAAAATCTCTACATTCAGTTCAATACTTGCGTAAGAACTTAAATTATTGAGATTAAAAGAACCAATCGTTGTCCATTTACCATCTATTACCATTGCTTTTCCGTGTAAAACAGATTGATTCCATTCATACAACTCCATATTGTATCGAAGAAGTTTAGCATACAAATAGCATGTAGCCCGCCGAACTAATGAAACATCTGATATTCCCGATAAAATCAATTTAATCTGCACTTTATTTTTAGAAGCTATTTCCAAAGCTTTAACTATTTTTCTGCCTGGCAAAAAATAACTCCCCACTATAATAATTTCTTTTTCGGCATTTTGAATCGATTTTATATACGCAGCAGCTATTTCATTTTTCCTTTTCAACCAATCGTTTTGAAGGAAAGCAACATATCCGCCTTTTGGGATCAAAACTTTGGGCATTTTTTTCCGTTCCTTTTTAAAATAAACTGCTCTGGAAAAATTTTGTAATGCCGCTAAATCTCCTTTTAGCTCTACTGCAAAATCCAGCCAAGGCAATTCAATTTCGGCTCCCTTGTATTTATTGGCAATATTAATACCTCCTATTAGTGCCGTTTTAGCATCCGAAACAATTACTTTATTATGCAATCTTCTGCCAATATAAATAGAATTCGCTGAAAACATGGGTGAAAAAAACCGAATGTTAATACCAATTTCCCTCAGTTCTTCTATTGTTTTTGAAGAGAACGAAAACGATCCAAAAGCATCTAATACTATATATATTTTGACATTGCGCAATGCAGCTTCTTTCAATGCAGCTATAATTTTATTTCCTATCTCATCTTCATCCAAAATATACATCTGAATATGAATTTCTACTTTAGAATCAGTAATAATGTGCTCCAAGCGCGAAAAATAATCTTCCCCACTATGGACAAGACTTAAACTTTCTATAGTATTAATTGATTCAGTATTCATTAGCATGATTTTGTTTTGCCTTTATAGAATTTATCAATATAAATTCAGAAAGATTATCTGCATCTAAAATCCCTGCAAGTTGGTTGTTTTCATTGACTATTAAAACGCTACCTTTTTTTTCATACAATTGCTCTATTACTTTTTCTAACTGGGTATTTATATCAATGTAAACTAAACTTCTATCCATCACATTATAAATATACTCCTCCTCTCCTTTTTCAGAAAGGGCTCTAATAATCTGATTTTTGTTTAATGTTCCTACGAGCTTATTATTCTGAGTCACCAGAAACTTTCTGTGCTCACTTTCCAGAAGTATGGCTATTGCTTTTTTTATTGTATCATCTGCCTCGATAGTTTGATACTCTTTCATGACCACATCTCTTACTGTATATCCTTTAAGTAAATTTTTGAACTCAACCGATTCTGTTTCAATTTGAGCCGAAAAAATGACAAATAAACCAATGAGAATTAAAATTGGATTAGTAACAATTCCGATCAAAATAAAGCATAGTGCTATAAACTGGCCTACCCGAGCTGCAATTTGAGTCGCTGTATTTCGATTCATTCTAAAAGACAGCAGCGCTCTCAATACCCGTCCGCCATCCATTGGAAAAGCGGGAATTAAATTAAAAACGCCCAATGTGAGGTTTACAATGTAGAAATTAAAGAAAAAATTATTAGCATTGATACCACTAGACATCAAAACCAATAATTCCTCTGTGTCTTTTGGAATCTCAATAAAAAATAAAGTTATAAATGCCAATGCAAAATTTACTAAAGGCCCAGCAATTGCAACTACTAACTCTTCTAATGGATTTTCTGGCAATCGCTCCAAACGGGCAATTCCCCCAATGGGTAAAAGCGTAATGTCTTTAGTCTTTATATTGTATCTTTTTGCGGTTAAAGCATGCCCCAATTCATGCAATAGAACGGTAATAAAAATGCATAAAATGAATAATACTGACCATGCAATTTGTATAGAATTTTGCCCATTCCTATAATTTATAAAAATAATAAACGCGATAAGTAGGGTAAATGTCCAGTGTATAAATATACCAATACCCGCAATGGTTCCAAGTTTAAAAAGACCTTTCATTTTATATTGTTTTTATATTTAGACACTCAAAAAGAACCCATAATTTAAAAAACACTTCTAAAACTGATTTTCTTTTTCACAAATACAGTTTAGACAACAAAACAAAAACTATGAACGGAAAAAATCGTTCTATTTATTATTAGTTTTCTCATTTTATTTTTCCCAATCTATTATACAAAGGATTTATAAATAAGATATACAAATGGGATAACAACCAACCAAAGGTTAATCCGAAAAACAAAGCTACTTTTCTCTTTATAATACTTTCTATATTAATAACTCTAGCCAAAAATTTAGATAAAAATCCACCTAAGAAAACTAAAATCACTATTCCTATGAAATTATAAGAAACCACAAATTGACATATTGGAGTCGCATTATGCCAGTTCACAATCAAAACATACAAAACGTACAACATGAACACACAACCAAGTCCTAATATGGAATAATTGAATGCTTTTGACAATCTAATTATTTTAAAAGGAACAAAACAACTTACTTTCAATTGCTCAACGAGTTGCTTTTCTTTTGCGGGAAGCGTACAACTCTCAGCAACTTTTAAGAATTTCCAATTTGTTTTTTTTGAGGTATCTCCGCTATGATCGTGCATTATTTGTTGATAACCACTATACATTAAAGCATAGGCTTCTATGTCATTGAACGAGTCAAGATCGGTTCTTACTTCACTAAGCCCTTTTTGAATTTTCGTCATTAAGCCATATTTCAAAAGCGAATTTTCATCCTCAATTTCTTTATCGTATAAAAGACTTCTGTTGACATCAGTGCAATTTATCCAACTAATAGGAAGTTGAGATAATCCGTTCTTCAAATGGGCAATAATCAGTTTATCGACAATTGAAGTGTATTTGCGGGCTTTTAAATCTATCAATTGAATCTCTCGCAAACGTTCTTGCAAAATAGTATCCATTCTAAAAAACAAAGACACAGCATTGGCAGTATTTTTAGTATTGTTATGCATTTGGGCACTTCCATCACTTATAATAATCTCATTACACTCCTGCTCTAAAATTGATGTAATTCCTTGATTATCATGCACACCGCCATCTATTAATTCTAAATCAATATTTTTATACAATCCTTTTAGTACCAAGGGTTCAAATAAGACCGGAATACAAGACGAAGCTGCAACGGCATAGCCTAAACTAAATTTTTTATATTCATCTGGTGCATTATCATAATACATCCTTCTTAAACGGGGTTTTACATCAAAATCATCCGAAATATACGTAGGAGGCTCCCCCATCCAGGAGGCAGTAAATTGCCAGTTATGTCCTGTATTTACAGATGTTGCGTTTAGAATTAGCTGTGGTACTTTATTGGTTCGTTTCCAATTATCATTATTGTAATTAAATTTTTCATTGTTAAAAGGAGTAATTAGCAAATCACTCATGTATATCGAATCCGTACTTTTTAATTGCAAATTTTTAGCAATCAATGGCTTATAAAAATATTTTTCGTACAGTTCACCCAATCTATTAGAACGAGAATAGGGACCTTCTTTCAACATTTCAATATTTTTAGAAAAACTGGTCAATAAACGCATCCGGATGTTCTTTTGTACCGCATCTAGAAATTCTTTTTCAATTTCTTTTACCAGCTTTATATAATCCTCATGAATAATATCTTTATCAGCTTTATTTTCGTACAATTGCTTTATTTTCAGATAATAAAATGCTCCAATCACAGATCCTCCTGAAACACAAGAAATCACCTCAATATCTTTTAGTTTCCCTTTATCTGCCAATGCAGCCAAAACACCTATATGAAATAACGCGGCTCGAAAACCGCCACCTGACAGCCCCAATCCTACTTTTCGTTGTTGTTTTTGTCTGCTAAATGCCGCACTATTTTTTTCTTCAGATCGAAGATTTAAAGCCATTAAGCAACGGTTTTGCTCTTCTTCTATAATCTCATTTTTATGAAATGGGTTAATGCTTGTTGCAAGCTGATTTTTTTCAATTTTTTGAAAATATGCCAAATTATAAATTTGCTTGCTAAACGTTTTAATTTGCCAATTTTCTTTTTTGTCTGCTGTATAAAGTGCGATGTAATAAAGCGCTTCTTTGTATTTCCTAAGACCAAAAAAAGCTTCGGCTAGTGCAGGATATAATTTTTCTTTAGATTCAATTTCTGCTCTAAATAAAGGTTTACCTGTGCCGCCATCATTTACATAGGCATGAATAATTTCTTTTCTAATATCTTGGGCTGTTTCGAATCGCTTTATAGTCTCACTCGTGATTTCTGTGGTTTCTGAGAGCCGCTCTAAATTCTCTATTACGATTAATTCATTGAGATGTGCATAATTCACCGCAGCATTAATACAATCGGTTTCCGAATGTATGGATTTATGTGATTTGCTTTTCCAGATCTGATATCCTTTTTTATAATAAGCCCTTGATTGCAATAAATTATGAAACTGATGATCAAATCTCCATTTGTGTCTATAAACTTCTCCTGCCAAACTTATTGTTTTACAGTTTCTAGTATGTTCTAAATCACAAAATGATTTTAGAACATTTATCGCTTTTTCAAATTTAAAATAGGAAGATAGTGTTGTGTCTTTGTATATATTCTCAGCTAAATCCTGATAATCAGATAGTTTTATTTCAATACCAGCTGCTTCATTATCAGCAATTTTCTCTAATAATATCTCTGTAGCATAGCCGAATTGCTCATACTGTATCAGTTTTGAATACAAATCCTCAAAATGAATAGAATTTGAAATGTCTTCACCTCTCAAATAATTTTTAGCAAATTCTATCGCTTGCTTTTTCTCCATAATTTAAAAAATTTATCATCAACAGATGACTGCCGATACTATTTCTTATTTTTTCTGTCTGAAAACATTCTATAAATTTAGAAAAAAATAACAGAATGAAAGCAATTATAAATACTAAACTACATGTTAAATACAAATTATTGTTAAAAATAAATTGCATTCAAAATAAAATGTAACTTCGTGGTATTAACTTACAAAAACCAAATTTTAATGAAAAAAATATTTTTTGCAATATCATTAGTTGCCACATTAATAAATAGTTCCTATGCACAGGAAGCAACTTTTGTTACTTCCGTAGAAGGAATAAAAGAATATAGTTTACCCAACGGGATGAAAATTTTATTAATTCCGGACGCTTCACAATCGAATGTTATTGTGAATATCGTATATGGAGTGGGTTCACGTCACGAAGGCTATGGGGAGTCAGGAATGGCACATTTGCTAGAACATATGTTATTCAGACGCTCATCTAAATTTACAGATATCAAAAAAGCAATTGCTGATAAAGGCGCACAAGCTAATGGTACTACCTATTATGACCGTACCAATTATTATGAAATTTTACCGGCTACAGATGAGAATTTAAAATGGGCTCTTGAAATGGAAGCCGACAGAATGACTACATCGGCTATTCTTCAATCTGATTTGGATACCGAATTTAGTGTTGTTCGAAATGAGTTTGAAATTGGTGAAAATGATCCATCTGGAGTACTAAACGAGCGTATTCTTTCAACAGCATATTTGTGGCATAATTATGGAAAATCAACCATTGGTAGTAAAGAAGATATAGAACGTGTTCCTGCAAGTCGTCTAAAAGTTTTTTATCAAAAATATTACCAACCTAATAATTCCACACTTATCATTGGAGGAAAATTTGACGAGAAAAAAACACTTTCCTGGATTAAAGACTATTTTGCTTCAATCCCAAAATCAAAAACAGATATTGAACAAACCTATACTGTTGAACCTCCTCAAGACGGTGAACGATTTGTAGAATTAAAAAGAAATGGCGATATACAATACATCGCTATGGCTTATCACACTCCAAGTTATTCTGATAAAGAATTTGCTGCTAATAATGCTTTAATTTCAATATTGACCAACAATCCATCTGGTATTTTGTACAAATCATTGGTAGAAACTAAACTTTCTACTGATGTATATGGTTATACAGTTAGCTTAAAAGACCCGGGATTTAGTTATTTCTCTTGCGAAATTGCAAAAGATAAAGACATTAATGCCGTTCAAAAAGCCTTTTTGGAGACTATGAACTCTGTACCTCAAATGACTTTTACTGAAGAAGATCTTAAACGTGCCAAAAATGAATTGCTCAAACAATTTGAAAATACTTATAACAAGACCATCAGTTTATCGATAGCGCTGACAGAACTTGTTGGAGCTGGCGATTGGCGCTTATTCTTTATAGACAGAGATAATATCGAAGCCTTAACTGTTGCCGACATTCAAAACGCCGCCAAAAAATACTATTTACAAAGCAATAGAACTTGGGGACGTTTTATTCCCGAAACTACTAGCCAAAGAACAAAAGTAAATAACACTAATGATATTGCAGCCCTTGTAAAAGGATACAAAGGAAAAGCAATGGAGGAAAATGCCAATACTTTTGAAACTTCGGTAGCCAACATTATAAAATCAACCGAAGAAGGAAAACTGGCTTCGGGAGGAAAATACGCCTTATTGGAAAAACCTGCTAAAGGGAATAAAATCGAAGCCCGATTGTTGTTGAGAATGGGTGATGAAAAATCATTAAGCCAAAAATCAATGATTGCTAATTTAACAGCCAGTATGTTGAAATTAGGAACTAAAACCCGAAGCAAAAAAGACATCAATGACCAACTTGACCAATACAAAATCAACTTAAGTTTGGGCGGATCTGTAGATGGTTTATACGTAAGAATCAGTACTGATAAGGCCAATCTAAACAATGCCTTAAACTTGGTACAAGACATTCTAAGAAATCCATCATTTGATGTTAGTGAATTTGAAAAATTAAAATTGGAAACCAAAAGCGGATTAGAAGCTAATAAAAGTGAGCCACAATCCGTTGCCAGTCAAGAACTGACAAAATTAACCAACCTGTATCCTAAAACACATCCTTACTATTTAGAATCAATTGATGAAAGTCTGGCAACATTAGATAAAATCACTATTGAGGATGTTAAGTCATTCTATGCTACTTTCTATGGAGGATCTAACAGTATTTCGTCTTTTGTAGGAGGAATTGATAAAGCACTTATTAAAAAATTCTTGAGTAGCACTTTTGATAAATGGAGTCCAAAAATTGCTTATAAAAGAATCTCAAATCAGTATTTTGATGTGAAATCAAGTGATAAAACCATACAGATCAATGACAAAACCAATGCAGTTTTGCTTGGAAAAGTAAATTTGAATATTGGAAAAAGCAGTCCGGATTATCCTGCTGTAACAATGGCTAATGAATTATTAGGAGGTGGTGCTTTCTTATCTTCAAGAATACCACAGCGTTTGCGCGAAACTGAAGGTTTAAGTTATGGTGCAGGATCTTACTTGCGTACAAATACAGTAGACCCAACTACAGATTGGGGAATTTATGCTTTTTACAACCCAACAATGAAAGAGAAATTAATTACTGCTCTAAATGAAGAAATTGAAAAAGCAATTAGTAAAGGTTTTACCAAAGAAGAATTTGACAGTTCATTAAAATCTTGGTTACAAAGCAGACAAATGACACTAGGAAATGATGATTTTTTAGTTCGCGAACTAAGAGATAATATGGATAATGGTCAAACTTTTAAAGATTACGAAGTTTTTGAAACCAAAACTAAAAATCTAAATGTTCAACAAATAAATACAGCTTTGGTCAAATATTTTGATCCAAAAAAATTCGTAATGGTTAATTCCGGAGATTTTGCTAAAAAGCAACTCTAAAATCATTACGTTTTAGCTCCTTAATTAAGAGCTGAAATCCCCTTATAAGAGGTATTGAGCAATCAATACCTCTTTTTTTATATCAACCCTTTTACTACTAACTTTCCTCAACATTCTTAAACTTGCATTCCTAATTATTTAAAACCAAAACAAAGCATAATTTTTAATTTCAATTCACCAGTATTTTGTAATTTTATATGCACTATTCGCTACAATAAAAACGCTTCGGATTACAATAATGTAACTTAAGTTCACAAAATGAAGAAGTTTTATCATTATAAAAATAGAAAGGTTTAAAAAGCCTAAATAACAATTCTAAAGACCAATCAAACTCAAAACATGAAATTCAGAATCGAAAAAGACACTATGGGGGAAGTCTCCGTTCCCGCAGATAAATACTGGGGTGCACAAACTGAACGTTCCCGAAACAATTTTAAAATTGGTTCTCCCGCATCTATGCCTAAAGCAATTATAGAAGGTTTTGCCTATCTCAAAAAAGCTGCTGCGTATGCCAACTGTGATTTGAATGTTCTGCCTATTGAAAAACGAGACGCTATTGCTCAAGTATGTGATGAAATTCTGGAAGGCGAACTTAAGAGCCAGTTTCCGCTTGTAATTTGGCAAACGGGCTCCGGAACACAAAGCAATATGAACGTTAATGAAGTTATTGCCAATCGTGCCCAGGTTTTGAAAGGGCTTACCATTGGCGAAGGCGAACCTTTTATCAAGGCCAATGACGATGTTAACAAATCACAATCCTCTAATGATACTTTCCCAACTGCAATGCACATTGCTGCTTATAAAGTGGTGGTCGAAAATACCATTCCCAGTATTGAAAAATTAAGGGATACACTCCAAGGAAAAGCAACCAAGTTTGCCTCAGTGGTCAAAATTGGTCGTACCCATTTGATGGATGCTACACCCCTCACCTTAGGTCAGGAAATTTCGGGTTATGCTGCACAACTAAATTATGGTTTGAAAGCTTTAAACAATACATTATCCCATTTATCCGAAATTGCTTTAGGAGGAACAGCGGTAGGAACTGGCTTAAATACTCCGAAAGGGTATGATCAAAAAGTAGCCCAATATATAGCTGAGTTTACAGGACATCCTTTTGTAACTGCTCCTAACAAGTTTGAAGCTTTGGCTGCACATGATGCTATTGTAGAAACACATAATGCACTTAAGCAACTGGCAGTTTCTTTGCATAAAATTGCAAATGATGTTCGGATGCTGGCTTCGGGACCTCGATCTGGAATTGGAGAAATATTGATTCCTGAGAACGAACCAGGTTCATCTATCATGCCTGGAAAAGTCAATCCTACACAATGTGAAGCACTTACTATGGTTTGTGCACAAGTTATGGGAAATGATGTGGCCATTAGCATTGGCGGCATGCAAGGCCATTATGAATTGAATGTTTTTAAACCTATGATGGCTGCCAATTTTCTGCAATCGGCTGAATTGTTAGGTGATGCTTGTCGATCTTTTGACGAACATTGCGCACAAGGCATAGAACCTAATTACAAACGCATTAAAGAGTTAGTAGACAATTCACTGATGCTGGTTACGGCATTGAATACTAAAATTGGGTACTATAAATCGGCAGAAATTGCACAAACTGCACACAAAAACGGAACTACACTTAAGGAAGAAGCCGTTCGATTAGGATACGTAACTCCTGAAGAATTTGATAATTGGGTAAAACCGGAAGATATGGTTTAGAAAAAATTATGAGTTATGAATTATGAGTTATGAGTTATAAAATATTTAAAATTTTAATACTCTCCAACTAACTCATAATCCATAACTCAAAACTTATAATTAAAAACTACTTCCCATCTACATAATCTTGCAGATAGCTAAAACGCTCAGTAAGTTTTCCGTTTTCTGTCATTTTGGCTCGTTTAAGAATACCATCTTTGTCTCCGTTGAAAAAAGCTGGAATAACATGTTGTGAAAACATTTCTCCAAATCCTTCACTGGCATCTTTAGGCAATTCACAAGGCAAATTATCTACTGCCATAACAACAATTGCTGCAGG
This sequence comes from Flavobacterium aestivum, assembly GCF_026870175.2. Lineage (NCBI taxonomy): Bacteria > Pseudomonadati > Bacteroidota > Flavobacteriia > Flavobacteriales > Flavobacteriaceae > Flavobacterium > Flavobacterium aestivum. Next base: position 3,745,645 of record NZ_CP113977.2, read on the forward strand.
ATGAAAAACATCTACTTCTTTGTTTTCAATAGGCAAATAGCCGTACAAAGGCTCAGCAATAGTTGATGCACGCAATGTACAAGCAATTGGACCATCGACATCACAAGAAACATCGGCAACAACTTTTAAATTACAATCATTTGCCTGAAGCATTTCACGCGTTAAAATTACGGGAGCGTCATTTCCATGAAAATGACCTGCTATGTATATATCCGAAACCTTTGTGAATTTCTCAAAATCAGAAGTGTATTCTTTTGGATTATGGTAAAAATCAGTAAAGTCAAGAGTTTGTCCGTCTAATCTTTTGTTATAATCCAAAACATCAATTTGGGTATATACCGCTTGAGTGTAGTTTTTAGTCAAATAATTTTCGACTGTTACCTCTTTGATTTTCATAGCATCCAGAATCTCTTTGGCACCATTACCAACTTTTCCGGTTCCCGAAACCACAATTTTTAGCGGAGGCAAAACCAATCTTTTCAAATGAGCTATCAACGCATCTTTTCCCGAAAGGGTTTCAGCTTTTGGCATTTTAAATAATTCGAATTTTATTCCAAATGCTCTAAAAGCATTATAAGCTCCCACAATTCCTGCATAACGACCAAAACCTATAAGTCTGCGATTGTTAGCATCTACAATGGTTTCATGATCATACAAATCGATATTCTTTTCTAGAATAGCTTGCAACAACTTTCTGTTATAAGGTTGTTTTTTTATAGTATGCGAGAAAAAGAAATAGGCTTTATTAGGAATTAAACTCTCAACTGGCACTTCTTTTACTCCAAAAAGGACGTCGCAATCACTAACATTATCAGCTACTTCTATCCCCATACTTTTATACTGATCATCAGTAAAAATACGAATATCAGAAGTCTCTACTTTTACAGTAGAATCATGATACAACTGTTTAATTTTGGCTAATTCGTCGGGAGAAAAAACGACTCTCCTATCTGGTGGATTTTTTCTTTCTTTTATGATTCCAAACTTCATTTTTACTATTTTAAATTTATATAAATATAACTTAATTAACATTATTTGTTACAAACATAACAATTTATTTTGAAATAAATTATATATACACGAATAATTCTAAAAGCCGATAAAAATAGGCTAAACTATCTGTATGCACAAAATTGAAAACCAAATAAGTCTTTTTTTTATTGGTCTGAACTCATATATAGTCGAAAGGAAAGCGGAAAAAATATTTGCCAATAGAATCTATTTTTTGTTCCTTGATATTTTTATACAATTAGCTTTATACAATAGCTTTGCTCCATTGTGCTATGTGAATTAAAATGGTAGAGAAATGCCTAGATAATTTCCTTATCAAGAATAGTGTTGTTAAATTACAAGCGAAGTTTTGGCAAACCAATCCTTTCTACACTGATCATCAGTCAGATAAAAATTACTTCCAAAAAAAAGTTAAATTTAAAAAAAACTATAAATCAAACGATTTCGTTTCTATATATTTGCCCTTCTAGTACCACACAAAATGAATTTCAGAAAAAAAACAAACATTCTACATATACTATTATTGACAATAGCTGTAAGTTCCTGCAAAAACGAAAATAAAGAGGTTCGCAAAGCTGAAATAAAAGATGCTGATCTTCCTAAAAACGTTTTACCAAAAATGAAACCTTTTGTAGATGAATCTCCAAAACTTACTGCTTCTTATATAGCCGAAAAACAAAAAAAAATAGATTCTTTTTATAATAAAAACTGGCCTAACAACAGTATGAACGGCGGTTTTCTTGTTGCCCAAAACGGCCAGATTATCTATGAGAAATACGAAGGATATGCTAACTTTAGAGATAAAACCCTTATAACAAGCACTACTCCTATTCATATTGCATCGGTTAGTAAAGTCCTTACGGCTACTGCTGTTTTAAAATTAGTAAATGCCAAAAGAATAGACTTGGATCAAAAAGTGACTGATTTTTTAAAAGAGTTTCCTTATCCAGATGTTACCGTAAGAATGTTACTGTGCCACAGAAGCGGAATGCGTAGCTACGCTTATTTTACAGATCGTGATAAAAACGTTTGGGACAGACATAACACGCTGACTAATCAAGACATTTTGACCATAATGGGCACCAAAAATATTGGCTTAGAACAAAAAACAGGTACCCGATTTGCCTACTGCAATACTAATTATGCCATGCTGGCTTTAATTATTGAAAAAGTGACCAAACTGTCTTATAAAGAGGCAATGGCAGAAATCATATTCAAACCATTGGGAATGAAAAACACTTTTGTCTTGGATTTTGATAAAGACAAAAAAAATGTAGCTCCATCTTATAAAGGCAATAAAGTCGAAATTGGAATTGACTATCTAGATAAAATTTACGGAGACAAAAACATCTACTCTACTCCAAGAGATTTACTGAAATTTGACAGAGCAAGAAATTCTCCGTCATTTTTGGAACCTGAATTATTGGCTCAAGTCTATACGGGCTATAGCAACGAACATAAAGGAACCAAAAATTATGGTCTTGGTATTCGTATGATTAATTGGGAAAATGGTAAAAATTTCTATTTTCATAATGGTTGGTGGCATGGTTTTACCTCATCTTATATTCCTTTAAAAGATGAGAATGTCACTATAATTGCCTTGTCTAATAAATTTACCCGAAGCACTTATGCGGTTCGAAAACTATCAGTATTGTTTGGTGATTATCCGTTTAAAGTAGCAGATGAATAAAGATTGTAGATTTCAGAAATCAGAAGTCAGAATTTAGATGCCATTGAAATTGGGAATTCCTTTAATTTTATACTACCTTTGCGGGAAATTCTATTTATAATATTAGATTGTAAAATCTAATATCATAAATCTAAAATGGGGTCGACTGGTTTTGACAGCAAGTCGAATTGAAAAGTAAGCACGTCGAGAACTGGGATAATTCTCGTAAATAAAAGGTCTCAAACTTTTTACACGGCGAAGGAAACTACGCTCTTGCTGCATAATCTGAATCATAGTAAGATTAGCCTCGTCCTACAAGGTAGGAAAGCAGGATTTACCTCGAAAGCTTTGGTTTATAGCGGTCGGTTCAGGTAAATCGTAAAGATAAACCTAGATTTCCACAAGCTTCGGGTGGGTTTCGAAAATTAAGAAGCTAAGCAAAGAGTGGTTGTTTCTGGCCTAACTCAGAGTCGAAAATCTATTCAGAAAATAAGCGTGTAGAAAGCTCTTTAGTTGCTTGTTTGGACCCGGGTTCGATTCCCGGCGATTCCACAAAAAAGCCTGTAAAACTCAATATTTACAGGCTTTTTGTTTTTTGGTTGATATTTAAATTGTTAAATAATTATATCTTATTTTAAAATAAAATTCCTTCAAAAGTATCTTCTCCATTTATAATTTCTCGAACTTCCAAGATACTCTTAAGCTTAAAATTACGGAATTTCCCCTTTCTAAGTAAGCAGTTTGCGTTGAGCATTATTTCAACATTCTCATCATTAAATATTGCTTTAGGTAAAGTATTACTAGGAATTGATCCATCATTTGAATGAATAAACAATTTACCATCTTCCAAGTAACTATAACTAACAAATGAAAGCTCTTCTTCGGGATTCCAACTTTCTAAACTTCTGTATGTTTCTATAAATTCACTAAAATCTTTTATGCAAATAAATAGATCTAAAATCTTTATTATTCTTCTAGTTATATTACCATAGGCATCTTTATAAACAATTGAATAATAAGTACCTAACTTAAATTTACAATCTGTTACTTTTACTTTATATCCTTTATTATAATTAGGGTATTTTTTGCCAAAAATATCTTTTTCTGAAATTTCGGTAAAAGGACGATCTATTGTAATTATAGATTTATTATAAGTGATATAATCAAAATAACTCATTTGATAGAAATAATGCTTATAAACTATAGCTTCTGAATGTCCTATAGTTTCAGTAATATAGCTCCCATTTTCACTACCTTCTAATTTAAATGGATTACTAATTGGTAATATAAAGAATTTGTTTTCTTCAATTGAATCATGAACATCAGATAACAAATCCTTCTCTAAAAGTAAATCCTGAGTCTCTTGAACTGAATATAAAGTCTCATACTTTAAAAATGCTTCAGAAAAAGTCTTAGAACTTGAATTGTACCACTTACATTTTAATTCAATTAGAGGCACTCCCAATTTTTCACAAAATTTATTTTTATCATCTGAAAATTTATAACCAATAATTGTCATAAGAGGTGGTAAAAATTCTAAATGATTATTTTCTACCAAATCTCCATTTTCCTTAGTCCGATTTACTCTTTTCTTAAACAATTCAACATCAACACTTTTAAGAACCACTTTTTTATTAAGGTAAGATTCTTTAATAAGATTTTCATAATTTTTAATAGAAAGCTCTTTCTTTGCTTTTTCTAGTTCTTTTTTAAAATTAAATTCGATTAAGATTTTATGTTCCGAAACAGAAAAGTCGATTTTATTAACCAGATTACTATTTATCCATTTATCGGAAAATTTTCCATCTCTTGAATTATAATAAATACAGTGTAATTGTTGACCTATATCTTTACCAGTTTGTTTATCAAACACTTTATCTTTTATATCCTTCACAACTAGAACAGGAGATGAATACTCAGAATAAGCTGCTATTTTAATATTAGTAAGTTTGTGCAAAAACGGATGAGTTTTGAATACTATCAATTCTCCTGGCTTAAATTCAGACATAGTTTTCTTTTTATAGTTAAGATGTCCAATATATGAATTTTAATGTTAAATTTGAAAAAGAATCTGCGTGATGAGTGTAATTACAGCTGTGTGGATCAGATAACAGGATTTATTCTGTTATACTCAAATATAAGAAGATATTTGAGGTAAGAAGATTTATAAATTTTCGAGCTGTTTAGAGATAAACCCGCTCCTAATAGAAGGATAAGACCATCAATAAATATGCCAAATACATCATGCGTTATGCAGGATTTCAGTAAAGGTAGTAATAATACAGTTGAGTTCATAATTCTTTTATATTTATTCGCAAAACCAATGACTCAGTAAATGGGTACCGATCCAACTCGTAAAATGAGGTATGTAATTTTTAACGTTATTGCTGACCGCAGATTCTTTATTTAACTTATTATGGACAAACCTAGTTGGCTTAAAGAAAAAGGATATATACATTTATCGCCTTCCCTTGAATTAGGAAGTGATTGGCGCAAAATTGTAAAAAAAATCGCTAATAAAAATTATATTGCCAAGTATGCTTTTTATCCTTTGATACATACAGTTCTATCAGAAAGGAAGTTTAAAAAAGGGGATTCCAAAAAATTTACAACACACCAAAGAAAACATACACATTATCGATTAAGAACTTCACATCCTAAGCAAAATTCAAAAAAAAGACCTTTGCACTATGCTAGTCATATGGATGCTTTAATTTACGGATATTACGCTAGTATATTAAGAGACAAATATGAAAATCTTTTAAAACAAGAACCTTTACAAGATCAAGCTATAATTGCTTATAGAAAAATTGAAACATTTCAAGGATCTGGCATTGGAAAATCTAATATTCACTTTGCAAAAGAATGCTTTGATGAGATTAAAAACAGAACAAAAAATAACACTGAAATATCTGTCTTAGCAATTGACTTAAAAAGTTTTTTTTCAACTTTAGATCATAAAATCTTAAAAGAACAATGGAAGAAAATCCTAAACGAACCTGATAATTTACCTCATGATCATTATAACGTTTTTAAAGCCTGCACTAATTTTAAGTATGTATTACAGGATGATTTACGAATTAGGAAAAATAAAAACGGTAAAAAAGCTCCATATAATGAAAGTAAGTTAGCTCAAATTAGAAAAACAAAAGGGTTTCGATGCTTTTTTGAATCCAATAAAGATTTTAGAAAATATATTCAAACTGGAAAACTACCTATCTATTCAAATTCATTTTTGAAAAAGTTAGAAAATGGAAAAACAGTTAAAAATGGAATACCTCAAGGATTACCAATCAGTACAGTTTTAGCTAATCTTTATCTTTATAACTTCGATTTAGAAATTGTTAATCGATGGGTAAAACCCCATAATATATATTACAGAAGATATTCAGACGATATATTCATAGTTTGTGAAAAGATACACTGCAATGAAATTGAAAAAGATATTCAAGAATTAATTAAAAAATATGAAATAAAAATTAGTACTGACAAAACAGAAAAATTTATTTTCAAAAACGTATCACACATTAAACATAGTACTAGATTAGAATGCTTTAGAATAATAAATGACGAAAAAGAAGTTTCATCATCAATGTCATATTTAGGTTTTGAATTTAGGGGTTATAATACTGCTATAAAATCTACTAACCTTTCTAAATATTACAGAAAAATCATTTCAACAGTTAAAAGAAAAGCAAAAAGAACTATAAAACTGATTGAGAGAAATCCAAACACAAAAAAGGCAATATTTAAAAATCAAGTAAAAAAAATATACAATCTACCTATAAAATTAAAAGATGGGGATTTAACAGAAAAAAAAATGCAGAAAAAAATGAGATACAAACTTATTTTGAATGACAGAGGGTTTTATGAATTTAGATTTAGTGAAAGAAAAAACAATAAGCAATCTAATTATCACAGTTATATTAAAAGATGTTGTGATGAATTTCAAACTGATTCTTTCCAAAAACAGATAAAAAAAAGCAAGCATATTGCATATTCTGCAATTACTAAATATTTAATTGAAAAATAAAAAAAGATGGTTAATTCTAAAAACACGTCAGATCAAGTAAATTCTTTATAAACAAATAGATTCAGAACTTTTACCAACCCTATCTATAAACATTAAAATAGGAATTAGGTGTTCGATTGTAATCTCGGCGATTCCACAAAAATCCTTGTAATTACCTAAATTACAATGATTTTTATTTTAAAATACCTTTTTCGTTGCCGTTTTTCTATTATGGATATTTTTTACAAGCATTTACACGCTTTTTTTCGTCATTTAATGATTGCTGGAATTAAATAATTCTCAATAATCTTGTCAACCTGTTTCTCTCCGTATAAACTATTATATGCAGTCGAAGTGATTACAATTACAATAGGTTTGTCTTTGAAAATAAAAATTCTATTACCGCCATTACCACTCGAATAGTAAACTTCATACCCTACGTCATTTACTTTGTAGGTCTTATTCCAAAATAGATAACCATAATATTCGTCATCAGATATTTTCATCTTGTGGGACAGACTCTTTGTTATCCAATCCTTTGACAGAATTTGTTTGTCATTCCATGTGCCATAATTTTTGTATAACTGCCCAAACTTTGCATAATCCAATGAACGCAATTGTAAGCTTCCTGCTGTATTAGCTACTTTTTGAGGGGTAAATTGCCATTTATACTCTGTTATGCCGAGCGGGTAAAACAAATTTTTGTGAGCATATTTCTCTAAACCTTCTGGAACAGATTTATGAATGATGTCGCCCAGAACTACTACACCCGCAGTGAAGTAATCCCACCTTTTGTCGGCTATTTTTGTTTTGTCAATGGGAAGGTTTAATGTGAAGTCAACCCAATTATTTGTACTATACATCTTTTCTTCATTACCAGGTGAGTCTTGATTCATATCAGATCCGTCAAAAGGCGAACTCATTGTAAGTAAACTTTCTAAAGTAATACTATCTTTTAATGGAGTATAGTTTTGAAAGTCTTTGAGGTTGTAAAATTCTTTTAAAGTTTGTGTTTCACTCTTTATATAACCATCCTTGACTGCAATTCCTAAAAGTGCTGATGCAAATGATTTTCCAACTGATCTTGTGTCGTGAAGTGTATTTCTGGCCACTTTATTAAAATACTCTTCTATTAGAAGCTTCCCATCTTTTATTACTACAACACTTGTGATATCTTTATACTTATTAGTTAAGATTTTTCGATTTAGGTCTTCAATTTTAGCAATATTTATTTTCTCTGTAGAAATAGGCCAATCTTCAAGTGGCTGAACTGGCTGAACTTTGACAAGCTTTTCATCAATTTTTATTTCTGGAACTATAATTTTTATTTGTCCTTCTGCAATAATTTTACCAGTCAGAACTTCTTTCAGTTTTAGGTATGGTCTTATTTCAATTTTAAGAAGGTGTTCTCCATTTGTAAAGGCTTCCTCTCCTCCATTGGCAAGAAATCGATCCCAAAGAAACCTTCCCCAGGAATCTTCATTGGTAGAACTTATCATGGGAACTCTTAACGTTTTTTTCTGGTTTTTGCTATCTAGGCTTCCTGCATTGACGTTTAAATTCTCTGAATAAATCTTTTTGCCGTCTATGTAAAATGAAAATTGATAGTTTCCATTTTTAGTAAGTTGGTCTGCGGTTAATTCCGGAGATAGTAAATGAAGGTAATTGGTTAGAGAATTCCCCAGAAAAACATTAATATTAAGATTAGTTTTATCTTTTAATTCAAATGATGTTAGGAAGTCAGATTGTTTAAGATTTTCAATAGGGAAATTTAGACTCGTGAAGCCAATTTTACCTACGTTTGATTTGTAAATGCGATAAGTAATCCTGTCACTTTCTACAAAGTCTGCTCTTTGCCCAAACAAGTCGAATGCAATCAGGAAAATTATAGTTAAAATGGCAAACTGTCTTATCATATTTTTGTTTTTTAATTATTCTGTCAGATGAATATTGGCTATAGTATAATGTTCAGCCTTTGCCAATTCAACAAATACTGCTATTGTTGTTTTGACAATATCGCTCATAAATTTATAATTAAATTTTATATGAGGCTTGCTATCTCTGGGTGTATGTAAGTCTGGATTTCTTGTTGCTCCTCCTTCTCCTATATGCAATGCTGAATTGTTGTTGTACCAAAAACTTGCATGATCACTTTCTGCTAATGCTGGAGCATATTTACCGTTATCTTCCGCAAGCAGAGAAACTACTTTCAAATCTCCAACATACTTATTAGCTGTGTTCAAAAATAATTCGCTAAGCTTTGTAGAATTTTCATTAGAAGTATTTATTACAAAATCTCCTCTGTATTTATTTTTTTCTACTAATTTGCATACCTCCGGATATAATTGGTCAAATCCTTCCGGAACTATCTGTGAATCTGGTTTATCAGAACATACACCAATCATATCCAAATTGATTACACCTCCTATTTTTTCCGATTCTTTTATACCTCCTCCAAAAACATATGAAAGACTTCCTATCAGGCCGTCTTCCTCCTTATCAAATCCTATAAATTTTATAGTATGGTCAAATTGATATTTAGAAAGTATTCGCATTGCTTCCAAAAGACCGATGACACCAGAAGCATTATCATCCATTCCTAAGCTACCTGGATAAGAATCATAATGAGCGGATAAAATAAAAGTTTCGGCTTGCTGAGACTGGCCTGTTATACTGCCTATAACATTTTTTATATTGTGTTTTTCGTCTCTATCCTTAACCACTGGTGCCAAACCTGTTTTAGCAGTCCAGATTTTATTAAGTTCTGAATTAGAAAGTTCAATTCTATGGTAATATGAATTTACCCCATTATCTTTAAAAGAGTTTTTTATGTATTCCCCTACCCTTTCTAAGTGCATTTGTGTTGTTGAATTACTGCTATTCCGCTCTCCAAGGATATAATTTAGATCTTTTATCATACGAACTGTATCTACTTCTTTTATGAGCTGGCTTATATCTATCTTATACCTGTCATCTGCTACTAGCTTTATAATGCTTTTTTTAGGATTAAACGTTTTCTTGTCATAAGTCCATACAATTCTTCTATTTTTTCCAGCTGATACCGGAAATCCAATGTCTCCCTCGGCATTACTTTTGTCTATGATATAGGTAAGGCCATTCTCATCTGTAATCCTTAACCGTACTTCTAGCTGATCATTCTCTTTATCTAAAAGATCATAAACTATAATCAATTTACTGTTTCTCTGATCAATTGTCCCTTTTAAGTTTGATAGTATTGCCGGATTATTTGCTTTACAGAGTATAATTGAAAATAATATAATTAAAGCAGTTGCTATTTTTTTTGTTTTCATTTAAATAGAGTTTAACATATAGCGTTACTGTATTAAAAAACGGAAGATTTTTTAATTACAAATAGTTTTATTTTAAGCAGCTAAATAGTATTACATGATTTTCCCTTATACTTTCTCGTGTTAATTAACCAAAGAAATAATATCTCCTGTGTAAAAAAGGAGTTCAAATCTATTATACATTAACTGGTAATTAATTTGATTTAATGATAAAGAAGCCTCCACATAGTTTCGTTGTGCCACTCCTAAGTCAAGTGGACTTCCTTGTCCCAAATAATATCGTTCTTTTTCCAATTCAAAAGCTCTCTTTGCCGATTCTATTTGATCTTCTCTATAGATAACTTTCTTCTCGTTTGCAGAAATTGTAAACATTAAGTTTTTCAGCTCTACGTAAATATCATTTTTAGCTTGTATGACATCGAGTTCTGCATTTTTAAAATCTTGTTTGGCTCTATATACGTTATTTCTTGTTTCCAGTCCATTAAAAATAGGCACCTGCATAGAAACACCAATTGTTGTAGTTATGTTGTCATTAAAAAATTGATTGTTAAATCTTCTTTGTTGAAATGATGAATATCTGGATCCATAGTCGTAGTAAAGTGACAGTGAAGGAATATATCTAGCCTGCTGTACTGCTACCTCATACTTTTTCACCATTGATTGTGCTTCAATCTTCTTGTAATCTTTACGGGCTTCTAATGCTTTTTTATAAAGACTATCTATATCCATTTCTCTTTTAAATGACTCTTTACTCAGGATAGTGTCAAGTTGAGCTTCATTAGCCGGATTTAGTCGTAAAAGCAAAATCAATTGATTTTTCTTAACATTCATTAAATTTAGATTTTCCTCTCTCAAAGATTTTAAACGACTCCATTCAGCGTTCTGAGTATAAAAATCCTGCCCTGGCAGTGAGCCTACTCTTATGAGTTCATTGGTTCTTTTTAATTGTTCCTCCTGTACATCACAAAACTTATTAAAAATCTGATCCTGTTTCATTGCCTGTAGGGCTTCTAAATATCTTCCCACTACATTTAATATTATAAAATCTTTTGTGTAAGCTAATTGCGCTTTTTGACTTTCATTATTGTACTTGGAAAGATTTATTGCCGAAACTTTGCTGGCTATATTTAAAATATCCCAGCTTGCCGTAATAGATCCGTTTACATACTGTCCCGTTTCTGTTCTTAACATTCCTGTTAACTGATCAAAATTGGTTCCAGTAGATTCAAATACATTTCCAGAGGCATTCAAACTTGGCAATAAAGAAAGCTTTGTTTTCATTTTATCATATTCCGTACTGGCTTCTCTATTTTTATCTTTAGCAATACTTACGTTATTTTCTACTGCCAATTTTATCGCTTCATCTAAACTCAATTTATTCTGTGCATTCAGGGTCAAATTGTTAATTATAAATAGAATTAAAAAACACACAAAACATAACTTATTCATTGTAAACACTAGCTTTTAGTTCTTGTAATTTGTTAATGTTTTCCGTAACTATCTGACCATCAAATAGGTTAATTATGCGATCTGCATATTTAGCATCTTCCGGTGAGTGTGTTACCATTACAATTGTTGTTCCTGATTCGTTTAATTCTTGTAACAGGTTCATCACTTCTGTTCCGTTTGCAGAGTCTAGATTTCCTGTTGGCTCATCGGCAAGAATTACTTTTGGGTTTGTAACAATAGCTCTGGCAATAGCCACCCTTTGCTGCTGTCCTCCTGAAAGTTGCTGTGGAAAATGATTTTTTCTGTGCATAATTCCCATTCGTTCCAGTGCTACATTTATTTTTTCAATACGTTCAGCCTTAGACATATTCAAGTACAAAAGCGGTAATTCTACATTTTCAAATACCGTTAGTTCATCTATAAGATTGAAACTTTGAAAAACGAATCCTATGTTTCCTTTTCTAAGATTTGCTCTGTCTTTTTCCAAATATTTTACAACCTCTTTATCTCCGAACCAGTACTCTCCCCCAGAGGCATTGTCAAGCAAACCTAAAATATTCAGCAATGATGATTTTCCGCAACCACTAGGTCCCATTATTGCAATAAATTCTCCTTTATTGATTGTTAAGCTTATTTTGTTTACAGCAGTAGTTTCTACTTCTTCGCTAACGTATACTTTTAGTAAATCTTTAAGTTTTATCATTTTTCTATTTCTTAAGTTTTATAATTCAGTTACCATATTAATTCTTCGTTATCCCCAAAAGTGCTATATGAGGAAATAATAACACGTTCTCCCGGATTCAATCCGTCTATGACCTCATAGTTTGCCATATTACGTCTCCCTAGTCTAATAAGTCTTTTTACTGCCTTATTGGTTCCATCTGCTACATAAATCCAGTTTCCTCCTGTACTTTGATAAAATCCACCAACTGGTATTAAGGTCGCAATTGAAGGGTTTCCTAAGTCAATTTTTAAGCGTAAAGATTGTCCTCTTTTAATATCTTTAGGAATTGTTTCCATGAACTGCATATCAACATCAAATCTTCCGTTAGTAATATTTGGATATACATATGTAATTTGTAGTTCATAGGTTTTATTAGCAATTTCAGTTGTTGCGCGAAGCCCTTTTCTAATTTTAGATAAGTATAACTCATCTATAGGCACTCTTACTTTATAAACACCTGTAATATCTACCTGTCCTATTCGTTCTCCTTTATTAATATTCTGTCCTTCTTGTAGCTGTGGAGAAGACAACTGCCCGTCTATAGGTGCTTTTATGACTAGATAATCTAATATTTTTCTAACTCCATTCAGATTTTCTGACATACTTAATTCTGAAGAATGCAATTGTTTCAATTGTAATACACGAGATATTGAATCACTCTCAAATGCTCTGAGTGTAAATACTTTTCTCTTGAGATTATATTTATAATCTGCTTCTGTTCTTTCAAAAACTTGTTTTGAAATCAATTGCTTTTTAAATAATATACTATCTCTTTTGAATTGTGGTTTTAAAATCTGTAGCTGGTTCTCTATTTGAGCCAGCTCTTGTTTATTGGCTAGAAAATTCTGATCCAACTGAAGCCTTGTGGTACGAATATGATTAATCTGTTCGCTCAATGAATTCTCCTGCCCCAGGATGCTAAGCCTAAGATTGATGTTTTCTAATTCGACAATTTTATCTCCCTGTTTTACTTTGTCTCCGCTTTCTTTGAAAATCTTGGTAATATTACCACCTTCAACTGCGTCCAAAAAATAGGTTCTTCCGGTAACTACTTCTCCCTGCTGAACAATATATTCCTGAAAATCTCCTCGTTCAACATTTGAAAATGCTACTTTTTCGGGATCGATTTTTAGTGTAGATTTACTTTTATACATTACAAGAAAACTTACAATAAAAACTGCAAAGAATACACCAATTGCGATGTAACTTATTTTTTTATAGGTCCACTTCTTTTTAGAGATTATTTTGTCCATTCTATTTATAATATTAAATTTTTCATTACTCTTTTACAATAAGCATACCATTCATTCAAAACACTATATTACAGTACTTTACAACAAAAACCTTTTATTTACAAGTGTTCATTATCGAACACTCTTGTGCGAAATCGAACAATTCACATTATATTTAACAGCTAATTTACTATTGTTATATGTAATATAAAACTACATCACTTGTAAAACTTTTAGCATATTTCTTGAATAAAAGTGTATTTTTGTTATTGGTATCTTTTTTTTAATCTATTCTCACCTAAGAGATTATATAAAACATTAATAATATGTCGAAAACGCAAAATTCTGGCAGCATATTAATAGTAGATGATCATGATGATATTCTAGTCGCTGCTAAGTTATTTTTGAAACGATATTTTACTCATGTTGAAACTTCGACAGATCCTGAAACAATTCCAAGAATCTTAACCCAGCATAGTTTTGATCTCGTATTGCTGGACATGAACTTTACCAAAGATATCAGCAGTGGCAAAGAAGGTTTTGACTGGCTATGCCGAATAAAAAATATAAATCCCGCGCTTCCTGTGGTAATGATGTCTGCCTATGGAGATATTCAAATGGCCATTAAAACAATAAAAAGCGGTGCTTCGGATTTTGTATTGAAACCTTGGGATAATGAAGCTTTTTTAAATACGCTTAAAGATGCCATCCTAAAGCAGAAAAATAAACTCACATCTTCAATTTTAACCAATTACCAACAAAAGTTCCCTGCAATTATTGGTAAAAGTGAACCCATGCTAGACGTATTAAATGTGGTTGATAAAATTGCTGCAACTGATGCTAATGTTCTTATTCTGGGAGAAAATGGCACAGGAAAAGAATTGATTGCCAAAGCAATTCACGAACATTCCAATAGAGCTTCCGGACCTTTTATAAGCGTAGATCTGGGATCTATTAGTTCTTCTTTGTTTGAAAGTGAACTATTCGGTCATAAAAAAGGCGCTTTTACTGATGCAAAAGAAGATCGTATGGGACGTTTTGAACTTGCAAATGGTGGTACATTATTTCTAGATGAAATCGGAAACCTTTCGTCGCATCTCCAATCCAAATTATTGACCGCTTTACAAAGTCGGAAAATTATTCGTGTTGGAAGCACAAAAGAAATTCCAATTGATATACGCCTGATATCTGCTACCAATATGCCGCTTTCTGACATGATTACCCAAAAAATATTCAGACAGGATTTACTGTATAGAATTAATACCATAGAGATTGATCTGCCTCCATTACGGGAACGAAAAGAAGATATTATTCTATTAGCCGATTATTATCTTCGTCAATATTCTGAAAAATATCTAAAAACCTGTGAAGGCTTTCAAAGAGAAGCGTATACGCAACTTACAAACTATAACTGGCCAGGTAATATCCGAGAATTACAACATACTATTGAGCGTGCTGTTATTATGGGAAATACTCCATTATTGACTTCTGATGATTTTCAATTAAAACGTCGGACAACCCATACTGACACTTTAGATAATTATAGGTCTTCCTCTACTCTTCATGACATTGAAAAAGATCATATTAAAAAAGCGATGACTGCTCATGATGGAAATATTTCTTTGGTTGCTAAACAATTAGGTATCAACAGAACTTCACTTTATAGAAGATTAAAAAAATATGGTCTTTAATAGATTTCAGCTTCAGATAATAGCATATCTTATAGGTATCTGCATAAGCTTTACAACTGCACTTTATCTGATTATAAGCATCGGAAACATTCCTGCCGTCTTTATCGCAATTCTGTGTATCGTCATTGGTGCTTTTTTATTTAGACACTTATATCTTTTTATTGCCAAAACCAACCAAAAATTACAACGCTTTATAGAATCAATAAAATACGCTGATTATGTATTGAAGTTTTCTTCTGACGATAATTTAGATAAAAATTTTAAAGGCCTAAATGATTCTTTCAACTCTATATTAGAAGCTTTTAGAAAAGAACGTGCTTCTAAAGAAGAGAATTTGCAATACTTAAAAACAATACTCCAACAAGTAAACACAGGTCTTATGGTAGTACATGACGATGGTAGCATTGCATTGATAAATGATAGCGCTAAGAAAATCATGAATCTTAGAAAAATTCAGCACATTAACCAACTAAAATCTATTGATGAACGTCTTTATAAAATTTTGAATTCATTTAGTACCAACACTAATTATTTGTTAGATTTTCAGGATAACACCCAGCTTATTATACGCTCTAATTCCTTAAAAATAAAAAGCAAAATAGTGCAGATTTTTACCTTTCAGAATATTTATTCAGAACTGCAACAAAAAGAAATTGAATCATGGCAGAACCTTATTACAATTTTACGCCACGAAATTATGAATAGCATTACACCTATAAGTTCTTTAAATTCAACCCTTCTATTTATTTTGAATCAAGATTTAGAAATGGAAGATTCCAGATATATAATGCCCGAAGAAAGTGTAGAAGATTTAAAAGAAGGTTTAAGTATTATTGAAAATAGAACAAACGGTCTGATAAAGTTCATTAATTCCTATCGGGACTATTCTGATCTTCCCAAGCCAAATTTTAAACAGATTAATTTAAAAGAAATGATTCGCCAAACCTATCAATTACTTCATCCTGAAGTTACAAAGGCAGGCATTGAGTTTCACTATACTATTCAAGAACAGGAAGTACACATAAAAGGCGATCTGCATTTACTGGAAATGGTTCTTATTAATCTTGTAAAGAATGCTATTCAGGCAAATGAAGATAACACGGCTTCTAGAATTGAAATTACTGGTGGAGAAGACGAAAAAGGTATTCCTTTTATGGCTGTTATGGATAATGGAAAAGGTATTGTTCCTGAAGCCATTGATAAAATTTTCATGCCTTTTTTTACCACTAAAAAGGTAGGTACCGGAATTGGACTTAGTCTTTCCAAACAGATTATACAGCTACACCACGGAACCTTAGCAGTAAAATCTGAAGAAGGAAAACAAACTATTTTTACCATAAAGTTCCTCTCTAAGTAAAATATACCTAAAAAAACATTGGGAATATTTCTAGACTCTTTATAATCTATTTTAAATTACCAATGCTTTTTTCTAGGAATTCTGCAATAATCTTCCCAATGACTTAAAAGAACCTTTATACGTATAACTCTAACTTTATTCTGCTTCCCCCCTTCTCTTTAATAATCTTGAAACTCTTTGCTGCATATTTTATCTTTTGAGATTTTAAATTAATAATTCATTATCTCAGATTTCATTTCAATTAAATCATCAATCCACATAGGTTTAGAATGTAAAGGTTGTGCTGTGAATGCCCTAAATGTTTTGTTCTCATCCCTGTGCTTTACATAGCGTAATGTGTATTGATTATCTCTAACATCTAAGATCTCTACTTTTCCATCTGTTGTGGACATTACCGGCCCTTTTGCTGTAGATGCCAATCCTGTGCAGTTTCGTATGGCTTGTATGTAAATTTCATGCGCTCTTTCTAAAGTTTCAGCAAAATAATGCTGTGCTCCGGTATCTCTTGGTAGAAACATATAGTAAGGAATACAATTTAGCTGTACTTGTTTTTCCCACATGGTTGTCCATGTTTCTGCCCTATTATTTATAAAACGCAATAAAGGTGACTGTGTCCTTATAGTTGCACCTATTTTTCTCAGATTATCTATCGCCTCTTTTACTACAGGTGGGTCTAACTCTACCGGATGATTGAAGTGTGCCATGAAACCTAAATGTTTCCCTGCTTTAGTAATTTTTTCTAATACATTCAACATTCCTTCCGCATCCTCATCTGTAGTAAATTTGTATGGCCAATAACTTAATGCCTTAGTTCCTATACGTATGGTTTTTATACTATCTATTTTGAGTAATGGCTCTATATAGGACTCTAATACACGAGAATTCATAATCATTGGATCTCCTCCTGTAAACAGTACTTCTGAAATTTGCGGATTTCTATCCAGATACTCTAAAAGCGGATTAATTTCTTTAGACTGAATTTTGAAATCTAAGTCATTGATAAACTGCGGCCATCTAAAGCAAAAAGTACAATAGGCATGACATGTCTGACTCTGACTAGGGAAAAAAAGCAAAATATCTCTGTATTTATGCTGAATTCCTTCTAGCTTATCTTCATTAATAAAAGCACTATTTAAATCTGTTTGTCCCGCTGGATGTGGATTTAATTTCATTCGGATATTATAAATCACATCTTTTATTTCCTGATCGGTACCATTAGCTCTGACTTCTTTTAGTTGCTCAAAATCTTCTGGTAACAGCATTTCCTTATGAGGAAAATTTAATCGAAAAATTGGATCATCAGGAATATTATTCCAATCGATGAGTTTTTCTAATACATAGTTATTGGTTTTGAAAGGATATATTGAGCTGACTATTCTAATTTCTTCCATCTGCTCTTCACTTAGTCCGCTTAATTGAGGAATCTTTTCAAGTTGATTTAATGTATATGATTTGAATTTTAGCATATTTAATTTATTAGATTAAAGTTTTATTAGAACATCGAAAGCCAGTATAAGATGCAGACACTCTAATTATTTTGTTTTCTTGAATTTATCCCATAGACGCTAGAATACTTCTATCTCCTGTAAATGGTAATCTTCCATGCAAAGCAGTCATATTGTCTACCATTAGTAAATCTCCTTTTTGCCAAGGAACTGGTATTGTAATGTCGTCTAGTACTTTAATTATATTCTCAATATATTCTTTCTTGATTTCTGTTCCGTCTCCAAAACGGGAAAACATTGGCAATGCATCTTTTTCGCCTCCATTCATGGCTAATAAAGTTTCGTAAATTTCTTCTCCATAGATTTCAGGAAAAAATTGATCTACCTGATTGAACCATAATCGATCTCCTGTAACCGGATGCTTTCTAATGGCTGGTCTTTGTTGTATTAAGCGTACAATTCCATTTGCTTTCCATTGTACTTCTATTCCATTCTCTTTGCAATATTTTTCCATGAAATCTTTATCTTCTGTTTCAAATGCTTCTTGCCAAGATGGACCTAAGCCGCCTCCAGAATGTAGGTTTCTGATATAAGTAATCCCTTTTTCATCAAAAGCTTTTACTATTTCCGGTTTTATTAATTCTAAAGCTTTTTTGCAATCTCCTACAGTAGTTTGTCCTCCTGTAGCCGCTGGCTGTTTACAACAAAAGAATATTTTTTTAGGGTATAAATTTGAATATGAAAATTCTGTGTGCAACCTTACTATTGATGATTCATCGTATTCTGATGCATTGTATACATTCGAAGAATATTTTCCTCTTGATGAGTTCCCATCAAGAAAGTCTGGTGCTTTTGGGCATAAATGTTTCATTAAGCTTCCAAATTTATCTACATCATCAATGTTGATTCCTACTACATGAATAGCGCCAACATTCATTAATCGATCTTCAATAAAATCTTTGTTTTCTTCATAGTATTCTAAAAATTTATCCATGGTACCATTTTTAAAAGTGATCGTCATTGGATATTTGCCTTCTTCGACTAGTATGTCTTCGTGTAATGTTAATACGCTCATATTGTTTTTTTTTGGTTATTTATTAGTTTATTTCGTAATGCAGTTCTTTTTCTCCGTAAAGGCGCTCTGCCTTTATATTTTTTTCTTTACAATGATTGATAAGATTATTGGAAGCCACTATTGGATGTGCCTGTTCATCATAGCGCACACTACTGATAAATTCTATCCATGGTTCTAGTCCCATTGCGTACACATAAAGTTCTTTTGGTTTGAATGACTTTACAAGGTCTTTCCCTCTTTCAAAGTTTGATCCAGCTAGTCTTCTGGTATTGTCTATTTCCCTATCGACTTCCTTTTCTATTAATGGTCCGTAAACCCAAGAGAAAGGAGCGCCATCACATTCCATTCCTAAAAAAATTACATCTACGGGACCTATATGTTTTGCAACGAGATCATATAGTTTAGGTTCTACATTGCAGGAATCGGCCATGAATATCATCGAATTTTTGCCTATCCTGACGTTGTAGCAAATTTTTGCCTGAATGTCTAAATCGCCATGTTCCCCTAAGAAAGGAACTCCGGTTATTTTACATTCGTTGTCTTCAATGGTTTCCATATCCTGTAATTCTATTACATTTTTAAAACCAATGGTTTGCAACATGAGTTTTAAGTTAGGGTCCTGAAGATTTCCTACGGTTCCTTTTGGAACTACTACATTTTTGACCATATGGCGTAAGCTCAACATCGTTTCAAATAAAATATGATCCTGATGATTGTGTGTTATAAGTACATAATCTATCTCGTCTGGCAAATCTTGTAACGAGTATCTGTTTACTTCGTTTTGATATCCATAATAACTTATTACCGGATCTACCAATATCGAAATGTCTTTGGTTTCAATTAAGATACATGCATGGCCATAATAGCGCATTCTGATTTTATCTCCAGTGTATCTTTTATATTTTTCTGGTTTTTCTGTAGTAAAAAATGATTCAAATAGCGCTCTTTGATCTTCGCTAATATTAAGATCTCTTATCAGGTTTTCCAATGTGTCTGCTTCATTGCGCATGCTGCACATTTTGTCAATGGCTTTGTGTGCAAATGGTATGTTTATTTCTAAACAGTTTTTTTCTGGCAATCTTGCCGTACTTAATACAAAAGGACGCTCATCATTTTCTGTTAACCAAAGTGTAATACTTTGTGCAGCTGTATTGTAGTATTCACTTTTATACATGAGGCTTTCGAATATTCGAAATGAAG
The DNA here is from genome assembly GCF_026870175.2 of Flavobacterium aestivum. Classification (NCBI taxonomy): domain Bacteria; kingdom Pseudomonadati; phylum Bacteroidota; class Flavobacteriia; order Flavobacteriales; family Flavobacteriaceae; genus Flavobacterium; species Flavobacterium aestivum. The sequence continues at coordinate 3,765,818 of NZ_CP113977.2, forward strand.
GATTCCCATTGAGATCGTAATTGAGTTCTACATATCCTTTTAAAATTTCCGGCACTTTTTCGTATAATGGTTCTAGTGAATGTCCAGTTCCGTTTTTTTCTAGCAATCTGTTTAATTCATGAATTGCTTCCGCTAGTTCAAACATTGGCTTTCGTTCCTCAAAAGCATGAGCTATAAGTCCTTGTACCTCCTCTTTCCTATTAGAGCTGTAATTCATAAAAGGGCCTCCAAGCATTTTCGGGTTTTGTGTTGCCGCCATATGAATATTTGGCGCCTGTACATACGAGTTCATTATTTTTAAATGTCTCGATTTTATATTCATCGCTGCCGTAGGCGGATAAATTAAGTGTGTCCAAGCATACCATTTATCTATTAATGGTTCTAAAACTACGTTAGGTCTTAGATATACTTTTTTATTTTCCATAGATAGTACTTTGATAGTAATTATTTTATTTGGTTTTGTTTCTAGTGAAGAAAATAGTAAACAAGCAATCTGTTTATTACTCGATCGTTGCTCCCAATAATTCCTGAGCTATGATTTCAATATTTTTGGTTAATTGAATTGCATCATAGTGGTTTCCTTGAAGATAAATATGGTCAAACCTACCTGTTGTATATTTTTCCCAATCTTTCATGTTCAAGAATTCATTACTGATATTATTTTTGGTTTTGAATGCTATAATATCTCCTTTTATTCTTCCTCTTTGTTTGTATTTGTTGTTGAGGTCTATATTGTTCTTCCAAAGTTTTCGAATACGAACTATTTGCTCTTCATTGTATTCAAAACCTTTTAACCATCCTTCTAAATATTGTAGCTCACTTTCATTGGCTCTTTTTACTTCATCGGTTAGTTTTGGTTTTCTTCTGCTGATGTTTCTATCAATGATGAGTAATTGTATTTCAAATCCCTTATCTTCTAATATTTTAGCAGTTTCAAAGGCTAAACTTGCTCCTAATGAGAAACCGATTAGTGTTAGTTTTCTCTGTGAACGATATTTCATGATTTGTCTAGCAAAATTCCAGGCCTTGTCTTCTAAATTTTTATCAAATGGTTCATCAAAATCAAATCCATTATCTTGAATTCCGTGACAATTAAAATCATCCTTCAGCATTTTTACTATTCCCATATAGGCCAATGAAGTTCCCATTAATGGAGGGAAAAAGAATACGTCATCCTCTTTTTCTTCATTATCTGTCAGTGTAACAATGTTGTTGAAATCTCGTTGGTAATCGTTTATTGTCTCTACTAAGTCTTTGATGTATGGCGCGCTGATAACATTTCCGAGGTTTATTCTTAAATCCATTTCAGCATTTACTCTTGAAACCATCTGTAGTGCTTTCATAGAATGTCCGCCAATTTCAAAGAAGTTATCTTCGATACCTACCTCTTCACGATCAAGGATTTTTTTCCAAATTTCTACCATCATTACTTCATTTTCATTTCTTGGTGCTACATACTTGAATTTCGATATTTCCGTAGGCATTGGTAATACCTTCTTATCAATTTTTCCATTTAGCGTGAGTGGGAATTTTTCTAATTGAATAAAATGCTCAGGTATCATATATCCTGGCAGGAAGTCTCTTAGATAGTCTTTGAGTCCATTCTTTTCCAGTACTTCATCTGAGATGAAATAAGCGATTAAGTATTCGTCTTCCTGCACCGTATGTACATTTACTAATACCTGGTGTATTAACGGATGTGATAACAGATTACTTTCTATTTCACCTAATTCTATACGAAGTCCTCGTAGGTTTACCTGCGCATCATTTCGTCCTATAAATTCAATGTTTCCGTCTTCCAGCCATTTTGCCACGTCGCCTGTTTTATATAGGCGTCCTTCTCCAAATGGATTTGGGATAAAAGCAGCATTTGTAAGTTCCTCTTGGTTGATATACCCTCTTGCAATACCTGCACCTCCAATATAAAGTTCACCTTCAAAACCTACCGGCATTGGGTTAAGTTTACCATCCAGTATGTAAATTTCTTTATTCGTTATCGGTTTCCCAATTGGTACATGTTTGTCTTCGTATGCTTTATCTACTTTAAAAACTGTACTTACAACCGCAGCTTCTGTTGGCCCGTAATTATTGTAAAGCGTAAATGGTACTTTTTCGAAATTTCCGAGCGTGTCTCCTCCTGTCAGAATCTTTATGTTTGGATTAATTTCTTTTCCAGATTGTTTCAGGAATTTACATGCTGCTGTTGGTAAGAATACCTGATTGATTTCTTTTTCATGAATCCAATCAATTAGGTTATCAAAACCTGTTTCTTGTTTTTTGGCCGCCATGTATACTGTAGCTCCTTGTAATATTGCTGGCCAGAATTCCCAGATACTTGCATCAAAACTGATACTCGCGAGCATACTTACCTTGCTTTTGTGCGTTAAATCATAGTATTCTGCATGCCATTCACAAAGATTGATTAATCCTGCCTGTTCCATCATTACCCCTTTCGGTTTCCCTGTAGAACCTGATGTATATATCACATAGGCAAGGTTATTAGTATTGGCTTGGTTAGTAAAATTTGTAATTGGATAGTTTTCCAACTGATACCATTCCTGAGGCAATTTGAAGGTTTTTGCTTTTAATTTTTCTTCAAAATGATCTGTCAATACTAATTCAACACCTGCGTCATCTAATTGATAATTGATTCGATCTATTGGAGATTTTGAATTCATAGGTAAATATGCAGCACCCGTTTTTGCAACTGCGAGAATGCTTATTACCAACCATTGATTGTGTTCAGCTATAATTCCGATTACATCTTCCGGTTTTGCACCATATATGTTTTTTAGGTATTGTGCTAGTTGATTTGCTTTTTCGTTTAGTTCTTTATACGTTATTTCATACTCGCCATCTACTATCGCTATGTGATCTCCGTGTTTAGCAACTTGTTTTTCAAATAATTCACTAAGTGTTTCATCTGGAGTTTTTATATTTCCTTTCCCAGCAAAATTTGATAATAGCAACTGTTTTTCTTCTCTTTCAAGATAATTTAATTTATAAATATCTTCTGTCGAGTTCTCTACAATTGAAGATAATAATTGAATAATATGGCTTCCCATTTTTTCAATACGGTCTTTGAAAAATAAATCGGTATCATATTCAACTGTCATGATTAATCCTCCGTCACGTTCCTTGAAATAATATGATAAATCGAATTTACTAATAGGCATTCGCACATTAGTTTCTACAACCTCCATTCCGTTTAATGTTAATACGCTATCATCATCTGCATTTGCATCTTGCAAGACAACCATAACATCTATAAGAAGCGATCTACTTAAATTTCTAATTAATTTTAAGTCATCTACTAATTTATCAAACGGATAAATTCTGTGGTCAAATGCTTCCAAGACCGTAGTTTTTACGGTTTGTAAATAACTCAAAAATGAATCTTCCTCTTCGCGTTTGCTTTTAAATACTAATGTATTGGAGTAGAATCCTATTTGATCTTCCAGATCTGTATGACTTCTTCCTGTAATTGCTGTTCCTATGATGAGTTCTTCGTTTCCTGTGTATCGAATCATCATTGTTTTTACCAAGGTTAGTAATCCCATAAATAATGTGCTGTTCTCTTTGGATAGCAATTTTTGGAATTTTTTGGTGGTTTCAGCATCTATTTTAAAGTACAATCGATCTCCATTAAATTTACGGGATGGAGGGCGTACCAAATCTGTGGTTAAATCTATTGAAGGTGTATCGCCTCCCAGTTTTTCATTCCAATACTCTTTATGACGTTGTAAATTTTCTCCACTTAGCTCATTCTGTTGCCAGGTTGCAAAGTCTTTATATTGAATATTTAATACTGGTAATTGATGTTCTTCTCCTTTAGAAAGTGCATTGTATATGGTAATTATTTCTTTATTCAGAATTTGTAAAGACCACTCATCTCCTATGATATGATGAATATTAAATAAGAATAAATATTCAAAATCAGCCGTTTGATATAAATTTACTTTTATAAGAAGGTCTTCTCCCAAATCAAATATTTCCTGAGAGGCATTTTGTGCCAAACCTACTGCAAAGCTTTTTGATTCCTGTTCATTTCTTAAGTCAACAAAATCTATTTCAAAATCTATTGCTTCAAACGGTACAATTTTTTGATGTGGTTCATTCATCCATTCTACAAAAATCGTTCTGAACACCTCATGACGTTCTATGATTGTTTCAAAAGTTCGTTTTAAGATATCTCTATCCAAATTCCCTTCGAGCCAATAAATATGAGGCATATTGTATACTTCTCCTGAGGCTTCCAGTTTTTCTAATACCCATATACGTTTTTGAGGATATGATGGCGGATAATATTTCTGTTCTTCCGCTTTTGTAATTGGTGTATATTCCTCAAAATCTTCATTGATAATTAAGTTTGCTAAATCGCCTAATACGGGGTACATGAAAATATTTTTTAATTCTATTTTCTTAGAAAGCACCTTATAAATTCTGGACACAATCTGGATTCCTTTGAGGGAATGTCCGCCTAATTCAAAGAAATTGTCTTTGATTCCGATTTCTTTTTTCCCCAATACTTCTTCCCAGATTGAGATTAATATGCGTTCCGTTTCATTAGTTGGTGCAACATATTCTCTGACCATTTCCTCTGATGGATTGGGTAAGGCTCGTTTGTCTATTTTTCCGTTTGGTGTTAATGGAAATTTCTCTATGCCTATCAAATACGTTGGAATCATGTATTCTGGTAAGCAGCCTGTTAAGTATCTTCTTAAAGAATTGTTTTCGATTTCTTCGCCTGTGTAGTAACCTGCCAAATGTTTCTCTCCATCGATCTCTATTCCCACCACTACACTTTGCTGTACTCCGTCATAACTTATCATTGCCGATATTATCTCTTCCAACTCTATTCTATAACCACGAATTTTTATCTGATGATCTATTCGTCCGTAGTATTTTATGCTTCCTTCCTCGTTCCAGCTGCATAAATCCCCTGTGTTGTACATCACTGTGTTTTCCTGATACGGATGGCTGATGAATGACTTTTGGGTCAGTTCTTCCTTGTTTTGATAACCTACTGCGATTCCGGTTCCACTCATGTACAATGTGCCTATCACTCCAATTGGTACTAACTGTAATTTGTCATCTAAGATGTATGACTGCATGTTGTCTACCGGGCGTCCGATGTATGGAATATCTTGTGTTTCTTTCACCTTTTTATAGGTTGAATAAACCGTGGTTTCCGTTGGCCCATACATATTCCATATCGTTTCTGTACTCTGAATCAGCGATTCCCCTAAGGATAGTGATAAGGCTTCTCCTCCTGTTATGGCACGAACTTTATTGCTTCCCTGCCATCCTGCGTCTACTAACATCTGCCAAAATCCTGGTGTTGCCTGCATGATACTCGGGTTGTACTTTTCAAACAATTCTATAATGGCTTCCGGTGATTTCAATGATGGTGTTGATGCTATTATCACACTGGCACCTACATGTAATGGCAGGAACAATTCTACCACTGACATATCAAAAGCATAGGTTGTTACGGCCAGTAAGGAATCTGATGCTTTGGCCGATACTTCGGCTTCCATAGCATACATCAGGTTGGTGACGGATTTGTGACGGATCTTTACTCCTTTTGGGGTTCCTGTTGATCCTGAGGTATATATCATATACGCCAGATCTTCTTCATTCACCAATACTGTCGCTAATTCTCTGCTATATGTAGATAATGCGTCTATTTCTTCTGGCAGCTTCATTACTTTAATTCCTGATTCGTCTTTGTATACGGTATCGGAAATTAATAAGGCTGCTCCGCCATCCTCTAATATGTAACTGATTCTTGATGCCGGATAACTTTTATCAATTGGTAAATAAATCCCGCCCAATTTTAGAATACTTAACATGGAGATTAGCATCCATTCGCTGCGATCTACCAATAATCCCACACTATCTCCTTGTGTAATGCCATAATTGTCTTTTAAATAATTTGACAATTGGTTTACCCTTGCATCTAATTCTCCATAACTTAATTCCTGATCTGCATAATATACCGCTATGGCGTCTGGCGTCTTGCTTACATTTTGCTCATAACTTGCTAAAAAACTGCCTTTTAATGGGTAATCTTTTGCTGTGGCATTAAACTCTTCCAAGATTTGTGTGCGTTCTGCCTGTGATAGATAATTATACTTTCCTATACTGGTTTGCGGTGCTGCAACCACTAATTGTAATAGCTCTTCCAGATGTGATGCCATTCTCGTTATTCGCGATGCTGAAAATAACGAGGTGTTGTACTCGATTGTCAGATGTAAATTATCTTCTCGTTTGCTGAAGTAAAAAGTAATGTCGAATTTGCTATTCACAAATGCTGTAGAATCTTCTTTAATTTCTATACTATTCAAAGATTCCGATGATTCCTTAGCACCATCTTGCCAAACAATCATTACATCAAATAATGGCGAATGGCTTAAATCCCTAGATACTTCCAGTTCTTCTACTAATAGATCAAACGGATACAATTGATGTTCGTATGCATTTAGACATGTTTCCTTTATCTGTGTCAATAGAGCTTCATAACTCATGTCATCAGACAATTCATCTCTAAGTACTAATGTGTTTAGATAAAATCCTAACTGATTTTCTAAATCCGGATGTACCCTTCCAGAGATTGGAGTTCCAACAATTATGTCTTTGGTTCCTGTGTAGCGGTATAGCAGCATTTTTACCAAAGAAAGTACCCCCATAAACATGGTATTTCCACTACTTGTAATCAATTTGCTAAAGCCTTTGGCTGTATTTGTTTCAAATTGATAATGGTAATGTGCACCGGAAAAAGTTTTTACCGGAGGTCTTATATAATCAGTTGGTAATTCTAATGGAGTAATTTCTCCCGATAATTTATCTAGCCAATACGATTTATGAAGCAATAATTTATCACTTTCCAATTGCTTTGCTTCCCATGCAGCATAATCTTTATATTGAATTGATAGCGGTTTAAGTTCTAATCTTTTTCCTTCTTTGATTTTATTGTATATGTGCTTAATCTCCTCAATTAAAATTCCAACAGACCATTCATCTGAAATAATGTGATGATTTACTAATACAAAGAGGTATTCGTTTTTGGCAACTTCAAAAATGCTTACTTTAATTAACGGCCCATTTTCTAAATCTAATGGGCTTTCTATTAACAGACGCATTCTCTCTTTTACTTCATCATGAGCATTTTCATTTGCACTCAGGTCAATATAATTTATTTTAAAAGAATTATTCATTCCCAATACTACTTGTCGAACTTCATCATCGATCATCTTGAATACTGTTCGCAGAATTTCATGTCTGTTTATTAATTCAAGGAATGCTTGATTTAATGCTTCTATACTTAAATCTCCATGAAACCAATAAGACATTGATGTATTATATGCTGCTCTTGCTTCTGTAAATTGATTTAGTGTCCACATACGTTTTTGCGCATAGGAAGCAACATAATAATCTGCATTTGGTATCTTTTCTATATCAGCAAGTGTAGTAGATTCTTGTTGATCTATTAGTTTTGCTAATTCTTTTAAGTTGCTGGTAGCAAAAATATCTTTCAGTGTAATTTTTACAGAATGCTCTTTTGCAACAGTAGATACTAATTGTATTGCTTTTAACGAATTTCCTCCTAATTCAAAGAAGTTATCCTCTACTCCAACTTGTTGAACCAATAATAATTCTGACCAGATTTTTGTCAACAATTGCTCCGCTGCCGTTTCTGGTGCTATGTATCTTTTTGCTGAAACTCCTTGTAATGATGGCAATTTTGATCTGTCTAACTTTCCATTAGTTGTTAATGGAAATTCTTCCATACTTACATAATAATTAGGCACCATATATAATGGCAAATGAGCTTTTAAATACGCTTTTATCTCGCTTGCCTTTTCATCTGAACCAATGTAATATACCACTAATGATGGAACTAATCCGTCTGAAACTACTAATACTTCAAATTGTGCAAGTAAGTTACTCTCTGATATTACACCGCTTAATTCGCCTAGTTCAATTCTGTGTCCTTGTATTTTTACCTGATCGTCTTTTCTTCCGTGATAGTGCAAATTTCCTTCACTGTCCCAGCTTACTATATCTCCTGTTTTGTAGAGTATTCCTTCTACAAATGGATTTGATAAGGTGCGTTCTAAAGTTAAAGCTTCGTTTCCGATATAGCCTTTGAAAACACCTAAACCGCCTATATACAATTCTCCTTGAACACCAATTGGTACCAACTCATTATTGCTGTCTAAAACATATAATGATGTATTACTTATTGGACAACCAATCGTAATTAGATTTTCTTCTTCTACTAATGCTACACTACACCCAACTGTTGTTTCTGTTGGACCGTATTCGTTGTAGATTTTCATAGAAGGATTTAATCCTTTCAGTATAGAAACATGATTTGCCGTTAAGCGTTCTCCTCCTACAATTGCTACTGCGATATTCGTACTCTTTATATCTAAACCTGCCAATACTTGTATGTGTGAAGGTGTTAGTTTTGCTGTTCGGATTGACTCGCTGCTAAATACTTTTTGCAACGCAGCAAAATCGTCTTCTTTAGAAGATAAAATTTCTAATTCATCACCACGTAACAATCCGCTCCATAAACTTGTAACCGTTAAATCGAATGATAGTGATGTGAATAAACAACCTGAATAGTTTGCTTCATTATTATAGTAATTTGTATTTGCCCAACTCAAATAGTTCACCACTGAGTTATGCCTGATCATCACCCCTTTTGGTCTTCCAGTAGATCCTGAAGTGTAGATAATGTACGCTAGGTCTTCTCCGTTTAATGATACGTTTAATCTTGTATTTGGATAATTGCCTAATTCTTCTTTCAGGTTGGTACTATCGATATTTGTCACTGCATATTCAGATATCTGGGTATCAGTTAGTAGCAACGATACTTTCCCATCGCTTAGCATATACTCTACCCGATCTGATGGATAGTTACAATCTATTGGTAAGTAGGCTCCTCCTGCTTTTAATACTCCTAGAATACTTATTACCAACCACTCACTTCTATCCTGCATAATACCTACAATACTTCCTTTGCCAATATTATGCTTGGTTTGTAAATAATGTGCCAATTGGTTGGAACGCTCTTCTAATTCCTGATAATTTAGCGTGATGTTTTCGTAGCTTAAAGCTAATGCATTCCTTTGTTTATCTACTTGCGATTCAAAAAGTGATATCAGGGTTTCATCCGAAGATTGTGCTACAATTTCTCCCTGATAGTCTTCCAGCAATTCTTTTTGTTCTTCCGCATTTAGTAATGATAGCTTATCTAACGATATTGCACTGTTAGCAACTACACTTCCTAGTAATTTTTCTAAATGTACGCCTAGTCGCTTAATGCGTTCATCACTGTAAATGTCAGTATTGTATTCTATGTGTACACTCATTTGTCCTGATGGACTTTCTTTAAACCAAAAGGTTAGATCATACAAACTTGTCTCAACATTGACACGCACTGAAGAAACATCTAAACCTTCCATTTCTACCTTATCTTCCGCCAATGATTGATCATTCTCTAAAACAACCACTACATCATATAATGGAAAACGGCTTAAGTCTCTTGATAAATCCAGTTCGTCTACTAATAAGTCAAATGGATAGGATTGATTTTCATAGCCTTCTAAACAGGTTTGTTTTACCTGTTTTAACAGACTTGTAAAACTATCTGTTCCTTCAAATTGGGTTCGTAATGCCAGATTGTTGATATAAAACCCTATTTGATTCTCTAAATCTGAATGATCTCTTCCTGCAATTGGCGTTCCTACAATAATGTCTTCCTGCCCACTATATCTATACAAAAGCGCTTTGATCAAGGAGACTAATCCCATAAACAGTGTACTGTCTTGTTCTTTTATATATTGTTTAAATGCTTGGCTTGTTGACTCTGAAAAACAAACTTGTGTCTGTGATCCGTTATAGGTTTGCATCGATGGACGCACATAATCTGACGGTATATCTAAAACCGGTAATTCTCCGCCTAATTTTGCCAGCCAATATTCACGTGAGTCAGCCAATTTTCCTTTTGAAAGGGCTTGTAACTGCCAAGCTGCATAATCTTTGTATTGAATTGGTAGTGCTTCTAATGATTTTGCTTCACCTTTGACTATCGAATTGTAATAGCTTATTAAATCACGAACCAATACCTGCATGGACCACTCGTCTGAAATTATATGATGTATAGAAAACAACAATCGATAATGTTCATTTCCTAAGTTTAGTATTACTACCTTAAATAATGGCCCTTTTGATAAATCAAAGACTGATGACGCCATCTCGGCTAAAACTTCTTCTATTGCAGCTTCTTTGTTTTCAGCTTTTGATACATCTGTAACAGGAATTTCAAAATTGATTCTTTCTGCTGGCTGTATCAATTGGCGCGGTTCGCCATCTTTTAGGATAAATATTGTTCGTAAACTTTCGTGACGATTTATCAATTGTGCAAATGATTCCGTTAATGCTTCAAGGTTTAATTTTCCTTGCATCTCATAACTTATCGGACGGCTATATGCGATAAAGTTCTCCTGTAATTGATCTAGCACCCATAAACGACGCTGTGCATGTGAAAGTGCATAATCATCCTGTTCTGCTACTTGTTTAATATGATTGTATATGGTATCTCCTTTTGATTCCGCTATTAATGATCCCTGAGCTTTTAAAGAAGAATGATTGAAAATCTCTCCTATACTCAGTTGTACTTCGTGTTGTTTGTATACTCTTGAGATTAACTGAATCGCTTTTAAAGAGGAACCTCCTAAATCAAAAAAGGAATCGTTTCTGCCAATACTGCTTTGAGGAATACTCAATAGTTCTGCCCAAATACCGCTTAGTGAGGTTTCGATTGCTCCGTTTGGCGCTTCATAATTACTGCCTCGTAATAATTCGCATGGTTTTGGTAAAGCACGTTTGTCGACTTTTCCATTTAAGGTTAGTGGAAATTCTTCTATATAAATAAAGTAATCCGGAATGCTGCTGCGATCTAAGGTTGCCGATAAAAGCAAACGCAATTCGCCCGATCCGTATTCTGTTCCGCTGTAATAACAAAGTAATGAATCTGCGGTAGTATCTGTATGCAATACTAATTCTACCTGACCTATTCCCTCTAGGTTTAATAATGAACTGCGAATTCCTTCAAGTTCTACCCTTACCCCATGAAGCTTGATCTGATCATCTATTCTGCCCAGTATTTCTAAATTGCCTGAACTGTCATAACGACCCAAATCTCCTGTTTTGCAAACCAAATCTTCGCGATCTGTAACCAATGGGTTCTGTACAAATAAGTTTGTTGTAAGTTCCTGATCCAAGTATCCTTTGCTTACATACGGACTTTTGATATAGACTTCTCCGATTTCTCCCCACATACTGAGTCCGCTATCGTTGATTACGGCTATCATACTATTATCGATTGCCTGTCCAACCGGTAAAACGATACCAGGGTCTAAATTTTCATTTGGAATATGGTAACAACTTTTTAAAACTGTTGTCTCCGTAAGTCCGTACAAATTACTCATGCGGGCTGAATGTCCTGAGATAGAACGCCATAATTCGACATCACGTCCGTATAATTTTTCTCCAGCCAGAACTACTTCTTTTACTTCTTTTAAAGATAGATTTTGTTCCAATAAACTATTGGTCAGTAGTCTGAATAAAGATGGAACGGTTTGCAGAATAGTCACTTTTTCTTCTAATAGCCAACCTGCCAACAGAACCATATTCTCTCGCGTTTTCTTTGCTGGAATGCACAAACTGCTTCCCGAAATTAAACTCGTCAGGATATCCTTTAAACTTGCATCAAAAGTTACTGATGCTATTTGGCTTACACGACTCTCGGTATCAAATCCAAATGTGTTTTTGTGCCAATTGATATAATGTGAAATACTTTCCTGATTTCCTACTATCGCTTTGGATTTTCCTGTTGTTCCCGAACTGTAAAATATATAACTGCTATTATCAACTGGATAATCAATATCTATATTCTCTTCACTGTAATGCTCTAATGTATAATCTGATACTACATAATCGCCTGAAGAAGTTACTTCGTAAACTTCTAAACTGGTCTTTTCTAGTGAAATCAAATCTAAATTTCCTAGTCCTAAATCTCCCAAAAGGGAAGATCCTGAAGCTTTAAATACCAATACATGGCTAAATTCATGATTAATACCCAGACTTTGAAACTCTGACCATGAAACATCATCAGCAATTAATACTTTCATCGAGGTTTCTGAAACTGCCTGTTGCATTCGTGCCTGCGAGAAACTATTCGATAAGGGCACATAAGTAATTCCTGTTTTCAAGCATGATAGCAAACTTCCTATCAGTTCTTTTCCGCTGGATAATAATACGCCAACTGAATCATCTGCCGACATACCAATATCTAACAACAAACCGCTTAATTGATTTGCAAATGAATTTAAAGAAGCATAACTCGTATTGCCATTAGATTCTACTAATGCCGTATGGCTTGGATAAAGTGATACTATACCCTCGAAACTTTTGTGAATGTATTGTGCAGCTACTTTTTGTACGGGCTTTTCAAACCAATCTGTTGAAGACAGTTCTTCTTCTCCTAAATAGGTTAGTTCTTTCATGGATGTTTCTGGTGTAGATATAACTTCCAAAAGCAACTTACCCAAATGATTTACCATACGTGTAATACGATCACTATCATATAAGTCGGTACTATATTCTATGCTTCCTTCTAAATGATCTTCTCTATCGATAAACTGAAAACGTAAATCACCTTTACTGATTTTTAACTCTTCGTTGATAGATGCTACTTCCAAACCTTCCATCTCTAAAGAATCCATCAATTGTAAGTCTACATTTTGCAGAATGACAACCACATCAAATAATGGTGAACGATTTTTAGCAACATTGCTTTCTAATTGTTCTACCAATAAATCAAACGGATAACTTTGATGGCTGAATCCTGAAACACTTATTTGTTTTACATGAGCCAATAATTCTTTGAAATTATCTTCACCACTAAATTTGGCACGCAACGCCAAGGTGTTTAGATATAAACCGATTTGATTCTCCAAATCTGCGTGATCTCTTCCTGCTACTGGTGTTCCCAAAGTAATGTCTGATTGTCCTGTATAGCGATACAATAATGCATATACTAGCGAACTTACCCCCATAAATAATGTACAGCCTAGTTCAGAACATATTGCTTTTAATCCTTCACTTGCTTCTTTTGAGAATGAAAAATGATGTTGTACACCTTCATGGCTCATTACTGCCGGACGCGGACGATCTGATGCCAATTCTATTCTTGGTGCGTCTGATAAATGCGTTTTCCAATAATTTCCGGAAGCTTCGAATTCTGTACTCTTTACCATTGAGGATTGCCAAGCAGCATAATCCTTGTATTGAATTGGTAATGGTGCCAATGAAACTAATTCATTTCGTATCAATCCATTGTAATACGTTACCAAATCACGTACTAATATTTGCATAGACCATTCGTCAGAAATAATATGATGATCTACAAAAACTAAATCATAGGTGTTTGATCCATATGAGAGCACTTTTATTCTGAATAATGGCCATTGACTGAGATCAAAACGCTCATTTCGTAACTCTTCTACTAATTGATCTTTACGTTCCGGAGTGGTACTGATGTCAATGGTTTCTATATTTACCACAACATCACTACCTTTTAATATTCTCTGACGTGGTTCACCATCTTTAAGGATAAATATTGTTCGCAGACTTTCATGACGCTCAATTAATGCCTTAAATGATTTGGTTAAAGCCTCAATGTCTAAATTTCCTTTTAGACGATATACTTCTGTCCCATTAAATGGTGAAATCCCTTCTATTTGTTGTTCAATAAGCCATGTACGGCGTTGCGCATGTGATAGTGCATAATCCTCTTGTTCCGCTACTTTTTCAATAGAATTATACGTATCTCCTTTTGATTCCGCTATTAATGATGCCTGTGCTTTTAATTGGGAATGATTGAAAATTTCTCCTATACTCAGTTGTACTTCGTGCTGTTTGTACACTCTGGAGATTAACTGAATCGCTTTTAAAGATGAACCTCCAAGATCAAAAAAGGAATCGTTTCTACCAATACTGCTTTGAGGAATACTCAATAGTTCTGCCCAAATGCCGCTTAGTGAGGTTTCGATTGCTCCGTTTGGCGCTTCGTAATTACTGCCTCGTAATAATTCGGATGGTTTTGGTAAAGCACGTTTGTCGACTTTGCCGTTTAAAGTCAGTGGAAATTCTTCGATATAAATAAAGTAATCCGGAATGCTGCTCTGGTCTAATGTTGCCAATAAAAGCAAACGCAATTCTCCCGAACCGTATTCTGTTCCGCTGTAATAACAAAGCAGAGAATCTACAGTATTATCCGTATGCAATACCAGTTCTACCTGTGCAACATTTTCTAAATTTAATAATGAACTGCGAATACCGTCAAGCTCTACTCTTACCCCATGAAGTTTAATCTGATCGTCTATTCTTCCCAGTATTTCTAAATTTCCATTACTGTCGTAACGACCTAAGTCTCCTGTTTTGCAAACCAAATCTTCACGATCTGTAACCAATGGATTCTGTACAAATAAGTTTGTTGTAAGTTCCTGATCCAAGTATCCTTTGCTTACATAGGGGCTTTTGATATATACTTCGCCAATTTCTCCTCTGTTACATATTCCTTTTTCGCTAATAACTGCAATTAAAGTATTGCTGATTGCCTGTCCTACTGGTAAAACGGTGCCTGGATCTAAGTCTTGATTTGGAATGTGATAACAGCTTTTTAAAACTGTTGTTTCTGTAAGTCCGTACAGATTACTCATGCGAGCTGAATGTCCTGAAATGGAACGCCATAATTCTACATCACGACCATATAATTTCTCTCCGGCCAGAACTACTTCTTTTACATCCTGTAAAAAAAGATTTTGTTCCAATAAACTATTGGTCAGTAATCGGAATAAGGATGGAACGGTTTGCAGAATAGTCACTTTTTCTTCTAATAACCAGCCTGCCAACAAAACCATATTCTCTCGTGTTTTCTTTGCCGGAATGCACAAACTGCTTCCCGAAATTAAACTCGTCAGGATATCTTTTAAACTCGCATCAAAAGTTACCGATGCGATTTGGCTTACTCGGCTTTGGGTATCAAATCCAAATGCGTTTTTGTGCCAGTTCACATAATGGGAAATACTTTCCTGACTGCCAACTATCGCTTTCGATTTTCCTGTTGTTCCCGAACTGTAAAAAATGTAACTGCTGTTATCAACCGGATAATCAACATTGATGTTTTCTTCACTATAATTCTCTAATCTATAATCTGATACTATATAGTCTCCGGAAGAAGTTACTTGATATACCTCTAAACTGGTCTTTTCTAATGAAATCAAATCTAAATTTCCTAGCCCTAAATCTCCCAATAGTGAAGAACCGGATGCTTTAAATACCAATACATAGTTAAATTCATGACTAATACCCTGACTTTGAAACTCTGACCATGAAACATCATCAGTAATTAATGCTTTCATCGAGGTTTCTGAAACTGCCTGTTGCATTCTTGTCTGCGAAAAACCATTCGATAAGGGCACATAGGTGATTCCTGTTTTCAGACAAGACAGTAGACTTCCTATCAGTTCTTTTCCGCTGGATAATAATACGCCTGCTGAATCATCTGCTGACATACCAATGTCTAACAACAAACCACTTAACTGGTTTGCAAATGAATTTAAGGATGCATAACTCGTATTGCCATTAGATTCTACTAATGCCGTTTGGCTAGGATAAAGTGATACTATATCCTCGAAACTTTTGTGAATATATTTTTTAATCATTGATTTGACTTTTATTGTAGACTTAAAGAGGTTTCTATTATTTTGTGAGAATGAGAATTAATCGATAATGAGGCTCTTCATTGAAAGTTTTTGAAAGCTCTTCTTGCAGCTTTACTTTATATCCCAATGCGATCGCTGCATTTATTATTTCTTGGTTAGACTTGGGTCTTTTTTCTGAAAACAATACTGGGATACCATAATCAACTACGTTATTTATAAAAATATACCCTCCTGTATTCAAAAATGGATAAATATTTTTCAGCAATAGTTTGTAGTCTATATAATTGACTATTTGAGAGATAGTAATAACATCGTAGAAGTTTTCATGAACTCCAAATTGAGTCATCATTTCTTGTTTTAACTCATCAGAAAATGTTGTTGCGTTAATGTCAAGGTTCAAAACACTACAATCAAATCTATCTGTTAACCAACTAATTACATTCTTGTCATTTTCTAAAAAAGAAACCTGTCTGTCTTTTCTCAATGTGTCCGTTATTTCATCAGAGAATAATATAGGAGTAAAAAACGGCCCTATTTCTAAGTAATTTTTTGACGAATCAGGTATATAGTCTAACAAATAGGGCAATAACTTTCTACCTGTTTCTATCATTCTGACTCTCGCTTCAGCATCAAAATCTTCTCCGTATTTATTATTTTCTAACGACCAACCCGGCCATTCTAATTCATAAACTTTTTCTATTTCTATACTATCTTTTTCCATATTTTTCCTGTTGTTGAGGTTGTTGATGTTGTCTGAAACAATAAGTTATATACATTAATAATCTTCTAATAAATCATCTGCGAAACTTGCGCGTTTTGCCGCAATTTTTTTCGTTTGTATTTCTGATAAGAAATTTAATTTCCTAATAGCAACAGATTGTTTTTCAATAATATCAATTGCCAAATTATTGATATCTGCCACCATACGCTTAATGCGATCACTATCGTATAAGTCGGTACTGTATTCGATGTTTCCTTCTAAATAATCTTCTCTATCGATAAACTGAAAACGTAAATCGCCTTTACTGATTTTTGATTCTTCATTGGCAGATGATACTTCTAAACCTTCCATTTCTAAAGATTCCATCAATTGTAAATCAATATTTTGCAGAATGACAACGACATCAAATATTGGCGAACGGTTTTTAGAAACATCGCTATGCAATTGCTCTACCAACAAATCAAATGGAAATGTTTGATGACTGAATCCTGCTACACTTATTTGTTTTATATGAGCTAATAATTCTCTAAAATTATCTTCTCCGCTAAATTGTGCGCGTAATGCCACCGTGTTTAGATATAAACCTATTTGATTCTCTAAATCAGTATGGTCCCTTCCTGCTACCGGTGTTCCCAAAGTGATATCTGATTGCCCTGTGTAACGATATAGTAAGGTGTAAACCAAAGCACTAACTCCCATAAACAAAGTACACTCCAGTTCAGAACATATTGCTTTTAATCCTGTACTTGCTTCTTTAGAAAATGAAAAATGTTCTTGCGCTCCCTGATGACTCATTACTGCCGGACGCGGACGATCTGATGCCAATTCTATTCTTGGTGCGTCTAATAAATGTGTTTTCCAATAGTTAGCAGATGTTTCAAATTGAGTACTTCCAACGTCCGAAGATTGCCATGCTGCATAATCTTTATATTGAATTTGCAGTGTTTCCAAAGAAGATTCTTCTCCTAATATGAATCCATTATAATAGCTTACTAAATCACGAACTAGTATTTGTAATGACCATTCGTCAGAAATAATATGATGATCTACAAAAGCTAAATCATAGGTGTTTGATCCGTACGAAAGTACTTTTACTCTAAATAACGGCCATTGACTCAGATCAAAACGGTCGTTCCTTAATTTTTCTAATATGGTATCTCTAAGCTCAGGAGCTGCACTGATGTCAATAGTTTCTATGTGTATTGCAACATCACTGTTTTTTAATATTTTCTGACGTGCTTCACCATCTTTTAGGATAAATATCGTTCGCAGACTCTCATGACGTTCAATTAATGCCCTAAAAGATTTGGTCAAAGCCTCAACATCCAAGTTTCCTTTTAAACGATATACTTGTATTCCATTAAATGGTGAAATGCCTTCTATTTGCTGTTCGATAAGCCATGTACGACGTTGTGCATGTGACAATGCATAATCTTCCTGTTCCGCCACTTGTTTTATGGAACTGTATACGGTATCTCCTTTTGATTCCGCTATTAATGATGCCTGCATTTTTAAAGAAGAATGATTGAAAATCTCTCCTATACTCAGTTGTACTTCGTATTGCTTGTATATTCTGGAGATTAATTGAATCGCTTTTAAAGACGATCCACCTAAATCAAAGAAAGAATCGTTTCTGCCAATACTGCTTTGAGGAATACTCAAAAGTTCTGCCCAAATGCCGCTTAGTGAGGTTTCGATTGCTCCGTTTGGCGCTTCGTAATTACTGCCTCGCAATAATTCGGATGGTTTTGGCAAGGAACGTTTGTCGACTTTTCCGTTTAAAGTCAGTGGAAATTCTTCTATATAAATAAAGTAATCCGGTATATTGCTACGGTCTAATGTTGCCGATAAAAGCAAACGCAATTCACTTGATCCGTATTCTGTTCCGCTGTAATAACAAAGCAATGAATCTACAGTATTATCCGTATGCAATACCAGTTCTACCTGACCAATTCCTTCTAAATTTAATAATGAACTGCGAATCCCGTCAAGCTCTACCCTTACTCCATGAAGTTTGATCTGATCGTCTATTCTACCCAGAATTTCTAAATTGCCTGAACTGTCATAACGGCCCAAATCTCCTGTTTTGCAAACTAGATCTTTGTGATCTGTAACCAATGGGTTCTGTACAAATAAAACTGTGGTTAGCTCCTGATCTAGATATCCTTTGCTTACATAGGGACTTTTGATATACACTTCGCCGATTTCTCCCCACATACTGAGTCCGCTATCGTTGATTACGGCTATCATGCTATTATCAATCGCTTGTCCAACCGGTAAAACGGTGCCGGGATCTAAATCCTCATTTGGAATATGATAACAGCTTTTTAAAACGGTTGTCTCCGTAAGTCCGTACAAATTACTCATACGGGCTGAATGTCCTGAAATGGAACGCCATAATTCTACATCACGTCCGTATAATTTCTCTCCGGCCAGAACTACTTCTTTCACCTCTTTTAAAGATAGATTTTGTTCTGTCAAGCTATTCGTCAATAATCTGAATAAAGATGGAACGGTTTGCAGAATGGTCACTTTCTCTTCTAATAACCAACCTACCAACAGAACCATATTCTCTCGTGTTTTCTTTGCAGGAATACACAAACTGCTTCCCGAAATTAAACTCGTCAGGATATCTTTTAAACTTGCATCAAAAGTTACTGATGCGATTTGGCTTACACGACTCTCGGTATCAAACCCAAATGTGTTTTTGTGCCAGTTCACATAATGGGAGATACTTTCCTGATTCCCAACTATCGCTTTCGATTTTCCTGTTGTTCCCGAACTGTAAAATATATAACTGCTGTTATCAACCGGATAATAAACATTGATATTTTCTTCACTGTAATGCTCTAATCTATAATCCGATACTATATAGTCACCAGAAGAAGTTACTTGATATACCTCTAAACTGGTCTTTTCTAGCGAGATTAAATCTAAATTTCCTAGTCCTAAATCTCCCAATAGTGAAGATCCTGAGGCTTTAAATACCAATACATGACTAAATTCATGACTTATACCCTGACTTTGAAACTCTAGCCATGAAACATCATCAGTAATCAATACTTTCATCGAGGTTTCTGAAACTGCCTGTTGCATTCGTGCCTGCGAGAAACCATTCGATAAGGGCACATAAGTAATTCCTGTTTTTAGACATGATAACAAACTTCCTATGAGTTCTTTTCCGCTGGATAGTAATACACCTGCTGAATCATCTGCAGAGATACCTATATCTAACAACAAACCACTCAACTGGTTTGCAAATGAATTTAAAGATGCATAACTCGTATTACCACTTGACTCTACTAATGCCGTATGGCTAGGATAAAGTGATACTATATCCTCGAAGTTTTTGTGAATGTATTGTGGAGCTACTTTTTGTACTGGCTTTTCAAACCAATCTGTTGAAGACAATTCTTCTTCTCCTAAATAGGTTAGCTCTTTCATCGAAGCTTTAGGCGTACTTAAAATTTCTGATAATAAGTTTTCTATATGACTTTGCATACGAGCTATTCGATCACTATCATATAAATCAGTATTGTATTCAATATTACATTCTATACAATCTTCGCCTTCTGTAAACTGAAAACGTAAATCGCCTTTACTGATTTTTAATTCTTCGTTGGCAGATGTTACTTTCAAACCTTCCATTTCTAACGAGCTCATCAATTGCAAGTCTACATTTTGCAAAATGATTACTACATCAAATAATGGTGCAGGATTGCTTCCTAAATCTTCAACTAATGCGTCAAACGGATACGTTTGGTGACTGAATCCTGCTAAGCATACTTGCTTTACATGTGCCAATAATTCTTTGAAACTATCATCGCCTTTAAATTGTGCTCGTAATGCCAAAGTATTTATATACAAACCTATTTGATTCTCTAAATCAGTATGATTTCTTCCCGCAACCGGCGTTCCCAAAGTAATATCTGATTGTCCCGTGTAACGATATAGTAATGTGTAAACCAAAGCACTAACTCCCATAAATAAAGTACATCCTGAATCAGCACATATTTCTTTTAATCCTGCACTTGCTTCGTTTGTGAATGAAAAATGATATTGTTCACCATGATAGTTCATTACTGCGGGACGTGGACGATCTGATGCTAATTCTATTCTTGGTGCGTCTGATAAATGTGTTTTCCAATAATTTCCGGAAGTTTCATATTGAGCACTACCAATATCCGAGTACTGCCAAGCCACGTAATCTTTATACTGAATAGGCAATGGCAATGGTTCCAGGAAAACTTCTTGTTCTGACACCAATGCATTGTAATAACTCACTAAATCACGAACTAAAACTTGCAGAGACCATTCATCAGAAATAATATGATGATCTACAAAAACTAAATCATATATGTTTGATCCGTATGAAAGTAATTTTACCCTGAATAATGGCCATTGACTCAGATCAAAACGTGGTCCTCTTAATTCTTGTACGAGTATGTTTCTACGCTCAGGAGCTGTACTAATGTCTATGGCTTCTATATTTACCTCAACATCACTGCTTTTTAATATTTTCTGACGTGGTTCACCATCTTTTAGAATAAATATCGTTCGTAAACTTTCGTGACGATCAATTAATTTTCTAAATGATTTAGTTAAAGCCTCGATGTCTAAATTTCCTTCTAAACGATAAATATCTATACCATTAAATGGTGAAAGTTCTTCTATTTGCTGTTCAATCAACCACATACGGCGTTGTGCATGTGACAATGCATAATCGTTTTGTATAGCGGTTTTTGGTATGGGATTATATGCTGATTTACTTTTAGAATTTGATATTAGTGAAGCTTGTGCTTTTAATTCTGAGTAATTGAAGATATCCGCAATAGTCAATTGTACATCGTGTTTTTTATATACATGCGTAATTAATTGCATTGCTTTTAAAGACGAACCTCCTAAATCAAAAAAGGAATCGTTTCTGCCAATACTGCTTTGGGGTACACTCAATAGTTCTGCCCAAATACCGCTTAGTGAGGTTTCGATTGGTCCGTTTGGCGCTTCGTAATTACTGCCTCGCAATAATTCGGATGGTTTTGGTAGAACACGTTTGTCTACTTTTCCGTTTAAAGTCAGTGGAAATTCTTCGATATAAATAAAGTAATCCGGTATACAGCTACGATCTAAGGTTGCCGATAAAAGCAAACGCAATTCTCCCGAACCGTATTCTGTTCCGCTGTAATAACAAAGTAATGAATCCGCGGTAGTATCAGTATGCAATACTAATTCTACCTGACCTATTCCCTCTAGGTTTAATAAAGAACTGCGAATTCCGTCAAGCTCTACCCTTACCCCATGAAGTTTGATCTGATCGTCTATTCTGCCCAGTATTTCTAAGTTTCCGTTGTTGTCATAACGACCTAAGTCTCCTGTTTTGCAAACCAAATCTTTGCGATCTGTAACCAATGGATTCTGTACAAATAAGTTTGTTGTAAGTTCCTGATCCAAGTATCCTTTGCTTACATAGGGACTTTTGATATACACTTCGCCAATTTCTCCCCACATACTAAGTCCGCTATCGTTGATTACGGCTATCATGCTATTATCGATTGCTTGTCCAACCGGTAAAACTGTACCAGGGTCTAAATTTTCATTTGGAATATGATAGCAACTTTTTAAAACCGTTGTTTCCGTTAGTCCGTACAAATTACTCATGCGAGCTGAATGTCCTGGAATAGAACGCCATAATTCTACATCACGTCCGTATAATTTTTCTCCAGCCAGAACCACTTCTTTTACATCCTGTAAAGATAGATTCTGTTCCAATAAACTATTAGTCAATAATCGGAATAAAGATGGAACGGTTTGCAGAATGGTCACTTTCTCTTCTAAAAGCCAACCTGCCAACAAAACCATATTCTCACGTGTTTTCTTTGCTGGAATACACAAACTGCTTCCTGAAATTAAACTCGTCAAGATATCTTTTAAACTTGCGTCAAAAGTTACCGATGCTATTTGGCTTACACGACTTTGGGTATCAAACCCAAATGTGTTTTTGTGCCAGTTGATATAATGTGATATACTTTCCTGACTGCCGACTATCGCTTTCGATTTTCCTGTTGTTCCCGAACTGTAAAATATATAACTGCTGTTATCAACTGGATAATCGACATTGATATTCTCTTCACTATAATGCTCTAATCTATAATCCGATACTATATAATCACCGGAAGAAGTTACTTGATATACCTCTAAACTAGTTTTCTCCAGTGAGATCAAATCTAAATTTCCTAATCCTAAATCTCCCAAAAGTGAAGAGCCGGATGCTTTAAATACCAATACATGACTAAATTCATGACTAATACTCAGACTTTGGAACTCTGACCAAGATGCATCGTCAGTAATTAATACTTTCATCGAGGTTTCTGAAACGGCTTGCTGCATTCGTGCCTGCGAGAAACCATTCGATAAGGGAACGTAGATTATTCCTGTTTTCAAGCATGATAGCAAACTTCCTATGAGTTCTTTTCCACTGGATAGTAATACACCTACTGAATCATCTGCTGACAGACCGATGCCTAACAACAAACCACTCAACTGGTTTGCAAATGCATTTAAAGATGCATAACTCGTATTACCACTTGACTCTACTAATGCCGTATGATTTGGATAAAGTGATACTATATCCTCGAAGTTTTTGTGAATGTATTGTGGAGCTACTTTTTGTACAGGCTTTTCAAACCATTTTGAAGTTTCTGTATCAGTTTCCTCTAAGTAGTCTATTTCTTTTAATGGTTGATCTTGATTTTCCAGAATGGTTGTCAATAGATTTTCCATATGAACTGTCATACGTACAATACGCGCTTCATCATATAAGTCCGTATTGTATTCAATACTACATTCTATGTAATCTTCGCGTTCAATAAATTCAAATCGGAGATCGCTTTTGCTTACTTTTAAATCAAAATCTTTCCCCTCAATTTCAATTCCTTCCATCTTCAGCGATTTCATGAATTGTAAATCTACGTTCTGTAAAATAACAACTACATCAAATAGTGGAGTACGATTTTTTTGTAAAGAACTGTCTAAATCTTCAACCAATACATCAAACGGATATGACTGATGATTGAAACCCGAAATACTGGTTTCTTTTACATTAGCCAATAAATCTTTGAAATTATCATCACCTTTGAATTGGGCTCGCAATGCCAAGGTGTTTATATACAGACCGATTTGATTCTCTAAATCCGCATGATTTCTTCCCGCAACCGGTGTCCCTAAAGTAATATCCGATTGTCCTGTATAACGATACAATAAAGCATACACTATTGCACTAACTCCCATAAATAAGGTGCATCCAGAATCTGCACAAACTGCTTTTAATCCTGCACTAGCTTCTTTTGAGAATGAAAAATAGTGTTGTAGTCCCTGATTGCTCATTACTGCAGGACGCGGACGATCTGATGCTAATTCTATTCTTGGTGCATCTAATAAATGCGTTTTCCAATAGTTACGAGATAATTCAAATTCAGTACTTCCTAAAATTGAAGATTGCCAAGCGGCATAATCTTTATATTGAATAGACAATGGTTCTAATAAAACATCTTGCCCTAATACTAATGTATTATAATAACTTATTAAATCACGAACTAAAATTTGCATTGACCATTCATCAGAAATGATATGATGTATGGAGAAGAATAGTTCTTGATTATTGACATCGTTTTGTACGATTGTTCCTTTAAAAAGTGGCCCTTTGCTTAAATCAAAAACATAATTTGTGAATTCTGCAATTACTGAATTACTGTCTTTTGCTTCTTTATATTCAATAGAAAAATTATATTCTTCTCTTGATACAATCTTCTGGCGGGGTTCTACTCCTTTTGAAACAAAGATTGTTCTTAAACTTTCATGACGGTTTATTAATTCGTTAAAAGATTCCTGTAATGCTTCACGATTTAAAGCTCCTTTTAACTGATAAATATTAAATATGTTGAATATCGGCGCTTTTGGTTGTCTTTGTACCTGTAACCAAGTTCCGCGTTGCGCTTTTGATAATTCGTAATCGTCTTGTAATGCTATTTTTGGTATTACTACTGTTTCTTTTGGCTGTATTCCTTTAATTTGTTTGGCAAGATTTCTTAGAATTGGGTTTCTAAAAATAGTCTCTATGCTTACTTGTAGGGAAGCATCATTTCTTAATCTTGTAATTAATTGTATTGCCTTGAGAGAGTTTCCTCCTAACTCGAAAAAGTTGTCTTCTATTCCTACTTGGGAAGCTAATAATAATTCTGACCAAATTGTGGCTAACAGTTGTTCTGTCTCTGTTTCTGGTGCAATGTAGTTTTTTGTAGATAACTCTTTTGGAAGTTGTAATGCTGATTTGTCAATCTTGCCACTATGTGTTAATGGAAACTCTTCTAATTGTAGTATATGAGCTGGCACCATATAAGCTGGCAACTTGCTTAGCAGTAGTGTTTTTAAATGGTCTGTGTCAATTTTTTCTTTTCCTGTCACGTATGCTAAAAGGAAATCTCCTTTTACGACTACAACCGCCTGATTTACTTGCGAATCCGCTTGTAATAATGATTCGATTTCACCCAACTCAATGCGGTATCCTCTAAGTTTAATCTGATTATCACTTCTTCCTAGATATATCAATCTTCCGTTAAAATCCCATTGACATAAATCACCTGTATCATAAATGATTTCGTCATTATTAAGAGGATTTTTTATAAACTTTTTTGTTGTTAATTCATTATCCGTATATCCTTTTGCAATTCCTTTACCACCAATAAATAAGTTTCCTATTACTCCATGTGGCAAAATTTGTCCATGTTTATCTAATATGTAAATGGTTGTATTACCTATAGGTTTTCCTATTGAATATAAATCTTTTACTTCCTGAATATGCTGATATGTTGACCAAATTGTTGCTTCTGTCGGACCATACAAGTTGTAAAATTCCCCGGGCATTTCTAGCAAACGAGTTCCTAATGCAACTGGTAAAAATTCTCCTGTAGCTATTTTTTTCAATGAAGTTGATGCTTTCCAACCTGTTTCTAGAAGTACGTTCCAAATACTTGGAGTCGTTTGCAGAAACGTAATATCATTTTCATCAATCATCTCAGATAATAATACTGGATCTGTAATTACATTGCTTGAAGCTATGATAACCGAACTGCCTACGCATAATGGCATGAAAAAATCAAATACAGATATATCAAATGTAAAAGTTGCAATAGCCAGTAGCTTGTCTTGGTTTGTAATACCTACTATATCGATAATCGATCTTAGTAAATTAACCACCGAACTATGCCTAATCATCACCCCTTTTGGTCTTCCTGTAGAACCGGATGTGTAGATAATGTATGCTAGATCTTCCCCGTTTAGTGATACATTTAATCGTGTCTTTGGATAAGTTCCTAATTCTTCTTTTAGATTGGTAATATTGTTACTTGTCACTTCATATTCCGATATCTCTATATCGGTAAGCAACAATGATACTTTCCCATCGCTTAGCATATACTCTACCCGATCTGATGGATAGTTACGATCTATTGGTAAGTAGGCTCCCCCCGCTTTTAATACTCCTAAAATACTGATTATTAAATCCTCACTCCTATCCTGCATGATACCTACAATACTTCCTTTACCAATATGATGTTTGGTTTGTAAGTAATGTGCCAATTGGTTGGAACGTTCTTCTAATTCCTGATAATTAAGCGTGATGCTGTCGTAGCTTAAAGCTAATGCATTTCTTTGTTTATCTACTTGCGCTTCAAAAAGTGATATCAAGGTTTCATCCGAAGATTGTGCTATAATTTCTCCCTGATAGTCTTCCAGTAATATTCTTTGTTCTTCTGCACCTATTAATGGTAATTTATCTAATGAAGAAGAAGTATCGGTAACTACACTTTCTAATAATTTTTCTAAATGAACACCTAGTCGCTTAATGCGCTCATTGCTGTAAATATCAGTGTTGTATTCTATGTGTACGCTGATTTGTCCTGACGAACTTTCTTTGAACCAAAAGGTTAGATCGTACTTACTTAGTTTTTTTTCTAAATGCACTTCTTCAATCGCAACACCTTCAAATTTGGTTAAGTTGTCTTTTCCTTCATCTTCAACAACAACCATTACATCAAATAGTGGTGATCTTGACGGATTTCTTTGTACTGATAATTCGTTAACTAATAAATCAAATGGATAAGATTGATGTTGGTAACCTTCTAGGATATTTTGTTTAACATTTTGAAGTAATGTTATAAAACCTGCATCGCCATCAATATTTTGTCTTAATGCCAGTGTATTGATATAAAAACCGATCTGATTTTCTAAGTCTGCATGTTTACGTCCCGATACTGGCGCTCCCAGAATAATATCGTTATTACCACTATATCTGTATAATAAAGTATATACAAGTGACATGGCTCCCATGAATAGTGTAGTTCCTTGTTTTTCTAATAGCTCATGAAATTGTAGACTGTTTTCTTTTGAAATTTGTACCGAAACTTCATTACCATTATACGTTTGTATTGCAGGACGAATACTATCTGAGGCTAATTCTAATATAGGAAGGGCACCGTCCAGTTTTTTTAACCAATAGTGTTTACTTGCATTTTCGTTCTTTATATTTTCTAATTCCCAACTTGCGTAGTCCTTGAATTGTATTCTCAAAGGCTCCAAAATAGCTTTTGCATCCTTTTTTAATCCAACGTATATTGCAATAATATCTCTTACTAAGATTTTCATCGACCATTCATCAGAAATGATATGATGTATACATAATGATAGAAAATAATGTTCCTCTGCAACTTTTATAAACGCAACTTTTAATAACGGATCATTGTATAAATCAAATTTTGATTCTGCTATTTCTTTTGCTTTATTTAATACAAGTTGGTTTGAATTTTCTTTATTCGAATAATCTAAGCTCTCTAAAGAAATTCCTTCCAACGCATTTTGTAATATCTGTTGGTAAGGTTGTCCTTCTTCATATACAAATCGGGTTCGCAAAATTTCATGTCTTGAAACTAAAATTTCAAATGCTTTTGCAAATAGTTGTTCATCAATAGCTCCGCTTAAACGATAATGCATTGCCATATTAAAAACTGTTGAAACTTGATCAAATTGATCTAAAACCCACAATCTATTTTGTGAAAATGATAGTGGATAATTTTCTCTCTCTACCGCAACTGGGATTTCTAATGAATGTTCTTCATTTCCTAGCTGTTGCAATAGATCAATAATGTCTTCCTTGCTATTTTTTAAGCGTTCAACAAGATCAGACGTCAATACTCCTTCTGGAGCCTGTACTTCTAATTTTCCGTTATTGAGATTTAACTGAACCCCTTTAGATTTTAATTCTTTTAAAAACGAATATACATTCATAGTACTATAGTCTCTTTTTTAATGATATTATCTTCTGAAGTTTTTGAGCTTTTTGCCCATTGTATGATTGAAATTTTTAAAGCGACATCTTCCAATATTGGCGCGATGAACAATTCTTTTAATTCCAATTTAACCCCTAATTCTTTTTTGATTCTGGACACAATCTGGATTCCTTTGAGTGAATGTCCGCCTAGTTCGAAGAAATTGTCTTTGATTCCGATTTCTTTTTTCCCCAATACTTCTTCCCAGATTGAGATTAATATGCGTTCCGTTTCATTAGTTGGTGCAACATATTCTCTGATCATTTCTTCTGATGGATTGGGTAAGGCTCGTTTGTCTATTTTTCCGTTTGGTGTTAATGGAAATTTTTCTATGCCAATCAAATACGTCGGAATCATGTATTCTGGTAAGCAGCCTGTTAAGTATCTTCTTAAAGAATTGTTTTCGATTTCTTCGCCTGTGTAGTAACCTGCCAAATGTTTCTCTCCATCGATCTCTATTCCTACCACTACACTTTGCTGTACGCCTTCATAGCTTATCATTGCCGATATTATCTCTTCCAGCTCTATTCGATAACCTCGAATTTTTATCTGATGGTCTATTCGTCCGTAGTATTTTATGCTTCCTTCTTCATTCCAACTACATAAATCTCCTGTGTTGTACATTACTGTGTTTTCCTGATACGGATGGCTGATGAATGACTTTTGGGTCAGCTCTTCCTTGTTTTGATAACCTACTGCGATTCCGGTACCGCTCATGTATAATGTGCCTATCACTCCAATTGGTACTAACTGTAATTTGTCATCTAAGATGTATGACTGCATGTTGTCTACCGGGCGTCCGATGTATGGAATATCTTGTGTTTCTTTTACCTTTTTATAGGTTGAATAAACCGTGGTTTCCGTTGGCCCATACATATTCCATATCGTTTCTGTACTCTGAATCAACGATTCCCCTAAGGATAGTGATAAGGCTTCTCCTCCTGTTATGGCACGAACTTTATTGCTTCCCTGCCATCCTGCATCTACTAACATCTGCCAAAACCCTGGTGTTGCCTGCATGATGCTTGGGTTGTACTTTTCAAACAATTCTATAATGGCTTCCGGTGATTTCAGTGATGGTGTTGATGCTATTATGACACTGGCGCCTACATGTAATGGCAGGAACAATTCTACCACTGACATGTCAAAAGCATAGGTTGTTACGGCCAGTAAGGAATCTGATGCTTTGGCCGATACTTCGGCTTCCATAGCATACATCAGGTTGGTGACGGATTTGTGACGGATCTTTACTCCTTTTGGGGTTCCTGTTGATCCTGATGTATATATCATATACGCCAGATCTTCTTCATTCACCAATACTGTTGCTAATTCTCTGCTATATGTAGATAATGCGTCTATTTCTTCTGGCAGCTTCATTACTTTAATTCCTGATTCGTCTTTGTATACGGTATCGGAAACTAATAAGGCTGTTCCGCCATCTTCTAATATGTAACTGATTCTTGACGCCGGATAACTTTTATCAATTGGTAAATAAATCCCGCCCAGTTTTAGGATACTTAACATGGAGATTAGCATCCATTCGCTTCGATCTACCAATAATCCCACACTATCTCCTTGTGTAATGCCATAATTGTCTTTTAAATAATTTGACAATTGGTTTACCCTTGCATCTAATTCTCCATAACTTAATTCCTGATCTGCATAACATACCGCTATGGCTTCTGGCGTCTTGCTTACATTTTGCTCATATCTTGCTAGAAAACTGCCTTTTAATGGGTAGTCTTTTGACGTGGCATTAAACTCTTCCAAGATTTGTGTGCGTTCTGCCTGTGATAGATAATTATACTTTCCTATACTGGTTTGCGGTGCTGCAACTACTAATTGCAATAGCTCTTCCAGATGTGATGCCATTCTCGTTATTCGCGATGCTGAAAATAACGAGGTGTTGTACTCGATTGTCAGATGTAAATTATCTTCTCGTTTGCTGAAGTAAAAAGTGATGTCGAATTTACTCGTTTCTTCTTCTACATATTCTTCCCCGATGGTAATATCAGTGAAGGAAAGCTTTTTATCATAACGTTCCATATCTTCCAGAACAACCATTACATCAAATAATGGTGAACGACTTAAATCTCGAGAAGTATTTAATTCCTCTACCAATAAATCAAAAGGATACGATTGATGCTCATACGCATCTAAGCACGTTTCTTTTACTTCCGCTAACAAAGCTTCATAACTCATATCGCCAGAAACTTCATCTCTAAGTGCCAATGTGTTTAGATAAAATCCTATCTGATTCTCTAAATCCGGATGTATTCTGCCAGAGATTGGAGTCCCGATAATTATGTCTTTGGCTCCTGTGTAACGGTATAGCAGCATTTTTACCAAAGAAAGTACGCCCATAAACAATGACGAATCCTGATGTTCTAAAAGCGAATGAAACTTTTTACTTGTTTCCTGCCTAAACGTGCGCTGTATACGTTTTCCTTTAAAGGTTTGTTGAATCGTTCTTGGAAAACAGGTTGGAAGATCTAACGGCGTAATTTCTCCTGAGAATTTTTCTAACCAATACGATTTATGAATCGATTCTTCCTGCTTTTTCGATACTTGCTGCCATACCGCAAAATCTTTGTAATGAATGGTTAATTCATCCAGAACTTTTTGATTTCCGTTAGTTTTAGCGTTGTATAATTGCTGTAATTCTCTAATTAATATCTGAACAGAAATTTCATCTGCTATAATATGATGCATATTTATAAACAGAAAATATTTTTCTTCTGTACGTTTAAACGCATATACTCTTAACAATGGTCCCGTAGATAGGTTAAAAGCTGTATTATATGTTTTGAAAACGGTATCAACTAAGGTTTCATCATCTTCTGTTTTATCTTCCCAATTAATACTTTCAATTACAAAATCATTAGTTTCATAAGCTTTCACATATTGTTTTACTTCTTCATCTTTCCATTGAAATACGGTTCGTAAACTTTCATGTCTCTTTATTAGTTCATTGAAAGCGTACGACAATACTTCTATATTTAGCGTGCCTTGCAACCAATGCCCAAATGGAATATTATATGCAATTGAGGATTCATTTAACTGATCCAAAAACCATAGTCTTCTTTGGGCGTATGATAATGGGTATCCTTCTTGAACAGCTGCCACAGGAATTGGTTCGTATAACGTTTCCTCCATAGTAGCCAAGACATCAGACTGCTCTTTTAGCACCGGATATAAGAATATCTCTTTTAAACCCATTGCTACCGAGAATTCTTCCTGTATTCTGTTAGCAATTTGAACTGCTTTTAGGGAATGTCCGCCTAACTCGAAAAAATTATCTGTGATTCCGATTCTATCTAATTGCAATACAGTTTCCCAGATTTTAATTAGTTTTTGATCTCTTTCGTTTCTGGCTTCTTGATATTCTTTTTCCGAAAATAATACTGGATCCGGTAATTGGTTTATGGCTATTTTTCCATTGGCAGTCATCGGGAAAGATTCCATCGTTACCAGATAGGTTGGTATCATGTAATCCGGTAATTCGTCCCGCAAATATTCACGCAATGCGTTTTCTGTGCTTTCTCCCATAAAGTAACCCACTAAATGCTGGATTCCATGAGATTTACAGCCTATTACATGACTGTCTGTAACTCCCTCAAAAGACATAATGGCTCGGGCAACTTCTATTGCTTCAACACGATAACCACGAACTTTTAGCTGATGGTCTTTTCTACCCATAAAATGGATATTTCCTGTGGCATCCCAATAGCCTAAGTCTCCTGTTTTGTATAGTTTTCCTTTACCAAATGGGTTTTCCAAAAAACGCTCCTCTGTTTGTAATGGCTCATTGTGATAACCTAGGGCTATTCCCTTTCCGCCTAAATACAACTCTCCTATAACATACAGTGGTTGCAGTTCTAAACTGTCATTGCAGATGTAAATATCCCTATTGAAAATAGGCGAGCCTATGCAGTTTGAATCACTTGTGTTTTTTATCTCATAATAGCTTGTACAAACGGTTCCTTCAGTTGGACCATAAGTGTTGTACAGTTTTACTTTTGATGGAAAGCTTGAAATGTATGCTAACTTTAAGACATCTCCCCCACTGATTACGATTCGTAATGAAGGTAAATTTTTATCAGTTAGTAATTCGTTGATACTTTGTATCACTAATGGCGTACTGCTTAATATGGTAACATCGTGTTTTTCTGTTAAATCAAGTAAGGCTTCTACATCTTTTCCGCCAGACGGTGTTAGTATTAATTCACCTCCTGTACTTAATATTGGGTAAATTTCTTCGACACTGGTATCAAAACAATAGGATGATTGCTGAATGACTACATCATTGGCAGTGAGTTCAAAATAGCTGATAAAGGTTTCTGTATAATCCAACAATGAACTGTGGCTAATAACCACTCCCTTTGGTTTTCCTGTTGTTCCCGAGGTATACATCAAATACGCTGGAGTATCTTTTCCCGGCGTGATTCCTTTATAATTGCTATTGTATTTTGATAACTGGGTATTGTTTAATTTTAATTTTGTTACTGATGTGGCAACTTCTACATCATTACTGATGATTAAAAGGTTCAATCCGCTGTCTTCTATCAGGTAGTTTTGACGCGCTACAGGGTATTCTTGGTCTATAGGAACATAGGCTGCTCCTGTTTTTAAAACTCCCAGCATGCTAATTATCATATCAAAACCTCGATTGGTCATTAAGCCTATGATATCTCCGCTTTTTACCTGATAAGCATTCGCTAACTGATCTGCCAATTGATTAGAAAGTTCTTCTAATTGCCTATAGCTAAGACTTTCTCCCTGATAGGTCAGACATTTTGATTCCGGTGTTTTAGATACTTGTTTTCTGAACAAGTCCAGTATAGATCCTGATTCATATTGTTTTATTTCCCCCTGACTAATCTTTAGAATTGCTGTTTGTTCTGATTCTGACAGGATACGGCAGCTTTCTATCGTTTGTGCCGGATTTGCTATAACTGCTGAGAGTACATTTTCTAGTGATTCTACTAGAATTTCTAATTGTTCTGCATTGTAAATTGCTGTATTGTAACGAACCGTCAATGATAGTGTATCCTCTGTTTCTTTGAATTCTAATAACAAATCGTTCAGACTCGTTGGTGTTTCTATGGTTTGGCTTGTAATGGATACCTCTTCGATCAGGTCATTAAAACCTAATGCATTTTCGAAGTTTTGAAACAATACCAACACATCTAACAACGGTAGTTTACCCATTATTCTGGGTAATCCTAATTCTGTGATTAGACTGTCAAAAGGATACGACTGATGACTGTAACTTGCCAATAATTCCTCATGCACTGCTGAGAGTAATTCTGTAAAACTGTTTTCACTTGAAAATTCTATGCGGATTGGTAGTAAGTTTAAATAATAGCCTACCTGATTTTCTAAATCCTGATGTATTCTTCCGGCTGTATCGGTTCCGATAATGAGGTCCGTCTTTCCTGTAAGCTGATAGAATACTCCGCTTAACACGCTCATGATTCCTGTAAAAGTCGTCACATGATGTGAGGCGCAAAGTTCTTTTAATGCTTTGCTGATTTCTTTACTGAAACTATGGTGCAAATAGGCTCCTGAAAATAACAATGAATCACCTCCGTTTTTGGAGAATGGCAATTCTAAACTTGGTAATTCTCCTGAAAAACGATTTAACCAATACATGCGGGAAGCTTCATAAGACGCTGTTGCTGTATAAGAATCATACCAGGCTACATAATCTTTGTATTGTAATCGCAACGGCGAAAGTGAGGCTTCGTTTCCTGAACTAAACGCTTTATAAAGAGATCGTAATTCTTTACTAATAATATCAACTGACCAGCCATCGCTGATAATATGAT
This sequence comes from Flavobacterium aestivum, assembly GCF_026870175.2. NCBI lineage: Bacteria > Pseudomonadati > Bacteroidota > Flavobacteriia > Flavobacteriales > Flavobacteriaceae > Flavobacterium > Flavobacterium aestivum. The sequence goes on from NZ_CP113977.2 coordinate 3,799,554, forward strand.
GAATTACAAATATAAAATAGTGCTGAGATTCGGATATTTTTATTAGTTCTACACGAAGTAACGGTCCTTCGGACAAATCAAAACTAAGACTCGCAAAATCCTGTGCACGTGATTTTGCCAATAATTCCGGTTCTGATTCTGCACTGAAATCCAATACACTAATTTCAAAGTTAAAAGAAGCCTCTGGAATTACCTTTTGATATACTTCGCCTCCTTCCGTTCTGAAAACGGTTCGTAAACTATCATGACGGTTTACAATGATTTTCATTGCATTGACAAAAGCCGTTGGATTGAATGCTTTGCTTCCTGATTCTATATTACATAACCAGCATAGGTTGAATGATTGTTTTGCGATTCCGAGTTGATCCAAAAACCATAGTCTTCTTTGGGCGTATGATAATGGGTATCCTTCTTGAACTGATGCCGTCGGAATTGGTTCGTATAACGATTCCTCCATAGTAGCCAGGACATCGGATTGTTCTTTTAGCACCGGATATAAGAATATCTCTTTTAAACCCATTGCTACCGAGAATTCTTCCTGTATTCTGTTGGCAATTTGAACTGCTTTTAAAGAATGTCCGCCTAACTCAAAGAAATTATCCGTGATTCCTATTGTATCTAATTGCAATACGGTTTCCCAGATTTTAATCAATTTTTGATCTCTTTCGTTTCTGGCTTCTTGATATTCTTTTTCCGAAAATAATATCGGATCTGGTAATTGGTCTATGGCTATTTTTCCATTGGCTGTCATGGGGAAAGATTCCATTGCTACCAGATAGGTTGGTATCATGTAATCCGGTAATTCGCCCCGCAAATATTCACGTAATGCGTTTTCTGTGCTTTCTCCCGTAAAGTAACCTACTAAGTGCTGGATTCCATGAGATTTACAGCCTATTACATGACTGTCCGTAATTCCTTCAAAAGACATAATGGCTCGGGCTACTTCTATTGCTTCAACACGATAACCACGAACTTTTAGCTGATGGTCTTTTCTACCCATAAAATGGATATTTCCTGTGGCATCCCAATAGCCTAAGTCGCCTGTTTTGTATAGTTTTCCTTTACCAAATGGGTTTTCAAGGAAATGTTCTTCTGTTTGTAATGGCTCATTGTGATAACCTAGGGCTATTCCTTTTCCGCCTAAATACAACTCTCCAATAACATACAGTGGCTGCAGTTCTAAACTGTCATTACAGATGTAAATGTCTCTGTTGAAAATAGGTGAACCAATGCAATTTGTAGCACTTGTGTTTTCTATTTCATAATAACTTGTACAAACGGTCCCTTCTGTTGGTCCATAGGTGTTGTACAATTTTACTTTTGATGAAAAGTTTGAAATGTATGTTAACTTTAAAACATCCCCTCCACTGATTACGATTCGTAATGAAGATAAATTTTTATCGTTTACTAATTCGTTGATGCTTTGTATGACTAATGGTGTACTGCTTAATACGGTAACATGGTGTTTTTCTGTTAGATTCAGCAAGACTTCGACATCTTTTCCGCCGGATGGTGTTAGTATTAATTCGCCTCCTGTACTTAATATTGGGTAAATTTCTTCGACACTGGTATCAAAACAATAGGATGATTGCTGAATGACTACATCATTGGCAGTGAGTTCAAAATAACTGATAAAGGTTTCCGTATAATCCAACAATGAACTGTGGCTAATGATCACTCCCTTTGGTTTTCCTGTTGTGCCTGAGGTGTACATCAAATACGCTGGAGTATCTTTTCCCGGCGTGATTCCTTTATAATTGCTATTGTATTTTGATAACTGGCTATTATTTAATTTTAATTTTCTAACTGCTGCGTCAACTTCTACATCACTACTGATAATTAATACGTTTAATCCGCTGTCTTCTATCAGGTAGTTTTGACGCGCTACAGGGTATTCTTTGTCTATAGGAACATAGGCTGCTCCTGTTTTTAAAACTCCGAGCATGCTAATTATCATATCAAAACCTCGATTGGTCATTAAGCCTACGATATCTCCGCTTTTTACCTGATAATCATTCGCTAACTGATCTGCCAATTGATTAGAAAGTTCTTCTACTTGCCCATAACTAAGGCTTTCTCCCTGATAGGTCAGACATTTTGATTCCGGTGTTTTAGATACTTGTTTTCTGAACAAGTCCAGTATAGATCCTGATTCATATTGTTTTGTTTCCCCCTGACTAATCTTTAGAATTGCTGCTTCTTCCGATTCTGATAGGATACTACAACTTTCAATCCTTTGCAATGGATTTGCTATAACTGCTGAGAGTACATTTTCCAGTGATTCTACTAAAACTTCTAATTGCTCTGCATTGTAAATTGCTGTATTGTAACGAACCGTCAATGATAGTGTATCCTCCGTTTCTTTGAATTCCAATAACAAATCGTTCAGACTCGTTGGTGTTTCTATGGTTTGGCTTGTAATGGATATATCTTCTATCAGGTCATTAAAACCTAATGCATTTTCGAAGTTTTGGAATAATACCAACACATCTAACAGCGGTAGTTTGCCCATTATTCTGGGTAATCCCAATTCTGTGATTAGACTGTCAAAAGGATACGACTGATGACTGTAACTTGCCAATAATTCCTCATGCACTGCTGAGAGTAATTCTGTAAAGCTGTTTTCTCCTGAAAATTCTATGCGGATTGGTAGTAAGTTTAAATAATAGCCTACCTGATTTTCTAAATCCTGATGCATTCTTCCGGCTGTATCGGTTCCGATAATAAGGTCTGTCTTTCCTGTAAGCTGATAGAATACTCCGCTTAACACGCTCATGATTCCTGTAAAAGTCGTCACATGATGTAAGGCGCAAAGTTCTTTTAATGCTTTGCTGATTTCTTTACTGAAACTATGGTGCAAATAGGCTCCTGAAAATGACAATGAATCACCTCCGTTTTTGGAGAATGGCAATTCTAAACTTGGCAATTCTCCTGAAAAACGATCTAACCAATAGGCTCGTGAGACTTGGTAAGATGCTGTTGCTGTATAAGAATCATACCAGGCTACATAATCTTTGTATTGTAATCGCAACGGCAAGAGTGAGGATTCATTTCCTGAACAAAACGTTTTATAGAGCGACCGTAATTCTTTACTAATGATATCAACTGACCAACCATCACTGATAATGTGATGAATTACAAATATAAAGTAATACTGAGATTCGGATATTTTTATTAGTTCTACACGAAGTAACGGTCCTTCGGACAAATCAAAAATAAGGTTCGCAAAATCCTGTGCACGTGATTTTGCCAATGATTCCGGTTCTGATTCTGCACTGAAATCCAATACACTAATTTCAAAGTTAAAAGAAGCCTCTGGAATTACCTTTTGATATACTTCGCCTCTTTCAGCCCTGAAAACAGTTCGTAAACTATCATGACGGTTTACAATAGCTTTCATGGCGCTTCTAAAAGCCTCTGGATTGAAATTCCCCTTTATATTACTAACACTTGTAATATGTGACGCGGCATTTTGATTAAATTGATACAACATCCAAAATCGCTTTTGCCCAGTAGTCAATGGATAATTATCACTTGTTTTTGCTACCTGAATTTGCGGTATAGGAACAAGTTCTTCATTTTTGAGATGCTTACTTAATTCTGCTACACTAGCATTTTTGAAAAGTGTCTCTATTGATATTTGATATCCCAATTGATGAATTCGTGACAACAATACGGTCGCTTTTAAACTATTGAATCCATCTGTAAAGAAATTTTGAGAAAATTCTAATGCGTCATTCTTAAATATATTTTTTGCGATGGCCCACAATTTATCATCTAAAGAGTTGGCATTTTTCTCCCTTTTATATGCTATTTGTTGTTCAAATTCAGCAGCTTCCTGAGTTTGTGTTTCGTAATCTCCTTTGAGATATTGCTGTACTAATTGGTAATGTTGTACTTTTCCGCTTGTTGTTTTTGGAATACTTTTTACGGCTATTACCTGCTGAACTTCTAAATTTAGCTCATTAAGAACTTCTCGTTTTATATCTTGTATCGTCTGAATAAAATCTTCAGATATTTGGCGCTGTTGTACAAAAATCAGTAACTCTTCTGAATGATTTACATCTTTTCTGGCACTACAAGCTACTACGGTTTCTGGCTTTAAATGAAGTTTTCTATGTATAATTTCTTCAATATCCTGCGGGTAAATGTTTTGTCCATTGATAATAATCAGGTTCTTAGCGCGTCCTGTTATCACCAAAGCCCCTTCGTACATAAAACCTAAGTCTCCTGTTCTATGCCAGTAATCTTTTGTTTTACAATCTGCACTTATTTCTGGATCGTTATAATATCCTGCTGTAACATTAGTCCCTTTAATCTGGATATGTCCAATGTGTTTATCTGCCAATACTTCGTCAAGATCATTCGCTATTCTTACAGGGCACTGTTCTATTGGCCTTCCAACTTCTACGAATGAAGTACAATTGAAACTGTTTGCATTTGCAACTTCTACTATTTTATCTCCAATTTTTAAATGATTACGATCTACAAAGTAACATTTGAAAGGGTCACCTACAATTGGAAGTGTAACTGCCACACAGGCTTCTGCCAATCCATAACCTGGATACAGAATTGATGATCGTAATTGAAACTGACTCATTTCTTCCAGAAACTGATTACACAATCTCCATGAGATTGGCTCAGCTCCATTGTACATGATTCTTACATTAGAAAGATTCCAATCAATAGTTTTATTTGCAGTAGTTATTGCAGATAAAATATATTGACAACCAAAATTTGGAGAATAAAGTAAGCTTGCTTTATGCTCACTCGCCTTATCCATCCAAAGTAAGGGTCTTCTAATAAAAAGTGTGGTTGGCAATAGAAATTGCTGAATTTTTCTTAGTGTCGATGATAAATGAAAACAAATAAGCCCCATATCATGCGTTAGTGGCAACCAGCTCAAAGATCGGTCAGCTGCTGAAATTTCTGAACGATTAGCAATATCTACAATGTTAGCTACTAAATTAGCATGTGTTAATACGACTCCTTTTGGGTTCCCTGTAGAACCTGATGAAAACTGAATGTATGCAATATCTTCTGAGCGTATGCTGGTATTTATGATTCCATGTGATTTCTCAAGTATAGCATCTGTTGTAAATAATGTGCTATTTGCAATTTTCTGATACGCTTTCTCAGTTACCTCATCACTTTTGTATGTAAACATTTCTTTTAACAAGCCCTCATCACAAACTAAAAAAGGATTATTTAATTTTTTCCAAATATTATATAGTTTATGCTTGTGTCCTTCTTGTCTTCCTATTGCCACTGGAACAGGAATTATTTTTCCAAGTATACATGCCCAAAAAACCTGTAGAAAGTCTGCATTATCATTTATTTGTATAATGACTTCATCGCCAGAGTTTACTCCAAGCTCTTGAAGATTATGAAGTGTATACAATGCCTTACTAAACAATTCTTTATATGAATATGTTAACTCGTCATTAGTTGAACGAATAAACGTAATCCCGGTTTGCTCTTGTGCAGAATTTTCTAAAACATCTACTAAAGTACTATTAATACGCATGTTATGACATTATTAACCTCCACCGGTAAGTTAGCGGTGAAAAAATATATTCTTAAAGGATCTGATTTTGTTTTTTGAGGAAGCTTGAATTGTGAATATTCAACCTCACGAAAATTGTTTTTGTATTAAAACAACTGGGTAATTGTATAGTTCTTTAGTCCCTATATGGGCTATATACTTTTCTGAAAATGGAATTTCTACCTTTCCAGAAATAAAAGGCTTACCATATTGATTGCATGTGAGTAATGGAAGATTATTTTTCTGGAAGCCAATATCTTGTAAGGCATACAGAAGCAATAATCTCCCTATTAAAGAAGTGTGTGCATCTTCCCAATTTTTATACTGACCAATTTTTTGTTGAATAGATAGCGGCATTTGGTTAAGATACCTTTGAAAATCAAAATCGCTTAACGGCTTACTTAAGTTTGCATAATAAACTCGTATGACTTTTGGCATCTATTCAAAATATATCTAACATATTTCCTGATATATTCTGGTAGTATTGGTGTAATTATTAGTTTACTCTTATAAGCTTAAATGCTGGCCCATCTCCTCCGGCAGAGTTGATGATAAAAGGCAAATCTCTATTGTTTAAAATCCAATATTTTGATTCGCCACCTTTTTCAGCAACATATATTGCATCTACTTCTTTACCATCAATTTTAATTTCTTTTCCTTTTGGCAAGTTTTTCAATTCGAAACTTTTATCATCATATTTTGCTGTTTTTTTACTTTTTATTTCATCAAAAAACTTTTTTGAAACACAAAAAATAGTTTGATCTTTAGGAAGTATCCTTACTTCTCCCGGATTTAAAGGTTGCCAGTTAAAATATGTTCCTGAATTAAGTCCTTCATTTGAAATAACCCATTGTCCGGAAATTTTTTTCTCTCCATTAATCATAGAATATGCTAAGGTTACTTTTTTGTCATTCATTTCTTTGATTTCCAACGGAAGCAGTACTTTATTTCCTTTTGGATCTTTAGCAGCATAAGTTAAAACTAAGTTGGTTTTAATATCCAGATCTTTTTTCTTTTGGGCTGTTACTGAAGAAACAATAAATAGCGTTACTAAAGCTGTTACTAATGTTTTAATTTTTAAGTTCATAATTTTAGTTTTAATAGTTATTGAATATGGTTTTTTTGGTTTTTAAATAATATTTAAATAAAGCGGTTATTTCTTTTTTGTGCTGAAATATAAAAAAATGATTCCCTTCAAATTCCTTAATATCAATAGCATGTACGCTTTCTTCTTCCCAAGCTTTTGCTTCTTCCCAGGTAACTTTGTCCTTGTTTCCTATAAAGACTGTTACAGGTATTTTTAATGGATTTTGTTCTATGTATGTATACGTTTCTATCGCCTTAAAATCTGCTCTTAGCGAAGGTTCAAAAAGTGCCATGAGTTCATCATTTCCTAATATTTCTTCTGGGCACCCTCCCATCCCTCTAATTTTATTAATAAATTCTTCTTTGGGCATATCATGATAAAAAGGAGGTTTTCTATTAATTTTTGGTGCCTTACAACCTGAAACAAATAAATGAACCGGGCTTTCAAAGCCACTTTTCTCGATTTTATGTGCCAATAAATAAGTTAGCATTGCCCCCATGCTATGTCCAAAAATGGCATAAGGTTTTGATACGTTTTCTTTTAATTGCTCAAATAAATCATCTACTATATCATTTACATCTGTCAGTAAAGGTTCATGAAATCTTTTTCCTCTTCCTGGAAGTTCCAGTGTAATTAAACTGATATTTTTATCGATATGCTCTTCAAAAGGATAGTAGGAATATTTGTTTCCTCCAGCAAAATGTAAACAAACTAAATTCATCATGTCACGTTCCTATTTCTAATTAATTTACAGTGCTACCTACAAATTGCGCGAAATTGTTTTTGTCACTTACAATTTTTCCGAAATTAAACTTGATAACCCTGGTGGCTCTGTCAAAATATTCATCATCATGGGTAATGGCTATGATTGTTTTTCCTTGTTCTTTAAGTTGTGGCAATATTTCTTCATAAAAATATTTTCTGAATCCAGGATCTTGCTCTGCTGCCCATTCGTCTAATACGATGATATCTTTATCTTCTAACAATGCATAGATTAATGCCAATCTTTTTTGTTGTCCTTTTGATAAATTTTTATCAAATACATTTCGTTCTTCATCTAAGTGAAGTACATCCTGCATTTTCATCATATCTACATGTGCTTTTAATTTGCCTTTATCTTCTTTCAATTCAAATTCATCATAGTTTTCACTGAAGATATAGTTTGTTGTAAAGACTGCTGATATTTTATCACTGTAATACATTAACTGACTTGAATCAATTTTTTGATCATTAAAATATATACGACCTTCATATGGCTTATATAATCCTGTAAGTATGTTCCCAAATGTGCTTTTACCACTACCATTCCCTCCGGTTATGAATATGATTTCTCCTTTTTTGATCGTAAGATTTACTGGCTGCAAATAAAACTTTTGGTTTTTCTCTTCATCATTATAGAAGTAGGTTACATTTTCAAATTTAATTTCCTCGAATGGCTCTACGTTACTTAACTTACTTGGAACGATTCTATCCCGAATTGGGTCAAGCATTTGCTCGATTAGATTTAAGCGCTGAGCCGAAATTTTTACCATGGTGTAAGTTGGAATTAATGTAATTAAAACCGCCACAGGCCCAATAAGGTATAAAATTGTTACTAGAAAAGCGGTTGTTTTTTCAGCATTTATATTGAAATAAACCGGCAATACAAACATGACTATTCCTAGAATAATGTACCAGCTGTAATATCCTGTTAGCTCATTATCCATGTATTTTATAGAGGTATCTATGCCTATATTTTTTCCTTTTAATCTATTATGTACTAAGAATTTATCGAAGATATTATTGCTTCGTGTAATGCCCATTTTTAGTTCTTTGAAACCGTGTAGCATATCTGCTAAATAGCGGTAATATGTATTTTGCAAATCTCTTCGTTCGTTTAAGTCCTTTTCAATAGCATTGTTTCTCACCAAGTAAAAAACCAATAAAACTACCATTGTAGCAACTACTAAACTGGCCCCTATTGGAGAGATATAAAATAAATATCCAAAGCAACATAAGATTACAATCAATGAGTTAAACGCATTCATGAATACTTCGGGAACGCTTCCTAATACTTTTGTATCATTGATTGCTGTATATATTTTTTCATTTCCTATTTCTTCAAAATCCTGGTATGATGCTATACGCAGTTTTTTTAGAATCATAATTTCAAAATCAAATAATAAGTTATTAGTCAACTTAATCATATAAGTATGAAAGAAACGAGAACATACCAGCGATGCCAGAATGATTGCGATAAAAAGGGCCCAATCATATTTTGGAAAGAATGGAATGGGTTGTTTTATTATTGTATTATTGATAAAAATTAATAATCCCGCATTAAGAATACTGTTGAAGATTCCTAAAATAAACATAAAGACAAAAGCCTTTTTGGATTTGCTTAATAATGTATTGATAAATTTCATTTAGTATTAGTTTTAAGTAGAAGGATTTAATTTATTAAGCATTTGGAACATCAAAAATGTCAATAAACATATTGAATGTCAATACAATGATGAGTAAGTCTAAATCGTAAGGAGGATTTAGTATAAAACCATCTCTGCTATACATTTTTTTAAGACGCTCTATAGTATCCGGATTAAAATAACCTTGCCTTTTGATACGATCATAAGACAATAAATCATTTATCCATTCACTATTTGTTTTTAATAATTGTGGGCTACCTGGCGCTACGAATCCAAATTTTTCACGATTGATTATCTGGGAAGGCACGTACTTTTGGGCTACTTTTTTAAGTATGTACTTTTCTTCCATGTTTTTCACCATTAATGATGGTGGCACTGTTTTTACAAAATTGATAAGATCTATGTCTAAAAACGGATAGCGACCTTCTACATTATTTGCCAACGTCATACGATCTCCATGATCTGCTATTAAGTGCCCTCCTAAACGTAGTTTGAAATCTACATAAGAACGCTGATGAAAATGATGTCTTCCTTTGATACGTGTGTGATCAATAGCCGGCTCTTGTAAGCAATCAAAATCCTGATACGATTTGTTTAAAAGTGATGAATAAATGGCTTGTTTGCTTTCTCTGAATACATTTTCATTTTTTTCATAAATGAAATCTGGATTTCCCCAAAGTTTTTTTCGAACCTCATCTTCTCTTAAGTGCTCTAAGTCTTTGTAACCTATGTTTCCTTCGCGTCTTCCGTCGAATTTGTAGCCTGCATATCCTCCAAATAATTCATCAGCTCCTTCTCCAGAAAGGACTACTTTAATTTTTTCGCGTTTTGCTCTTTCGGATAAAGCAATTGAACAAATATTATAGGTTTCTTTTAGCGGAGATTCAGAATAATAAATTACATCTCGTAATTTGGTTTCAAAATCATCCCACCCAAATTCTATTTCGTTGTGTCTTGAATTTATTTGCTCACTTAATAATCTTTGATAACGTTGCTCATTAATGTCCTTATTTTCAACATTAGAGAAACAAATAGAGAAAGAGTTGAATTCTTTACTTTTATCTAAATGTCGCATCATTCCGCCAGTTAAAGATGAATCTAATCCGCCACTTAGATAGAATCCAACAGGTACATCTGCGTTTAAGCGATATTGTATAGACTTTAAGAGTAAATCATTTAAGTTTTCTATATAATATTCTTCGGATTTTTGACCATAATCGTAATCTGCTGTCGGGTAGTCAAGATTCCAATACTCTTTTGTTTCTAACTTATTGTTTCTCAGTATTGCATAATGCCCTGGTTCAAGACTTTTTACATCATCAAAAAATGTAATTGGGGCAATATTTGCCGGAAATGTAAAAATCTGATCCAATCCTTTGTAATCTATTCTTCTGGAAACGTCCGGATGTTCTAAAACTGCTTTTATTTCTGAACCATACACTAAGGCATTGTCCAGATTTGCATAGAATAAAGGACAAATTCCAAAATGATCTCTAGCCATAAACAGTATTTCTTTCTTTTTATCATAAAGACAAAAAGCAAACTGGCCGTTAATCATATTTAAGAAATCTACACCATACTCCATGTACAGATAAACAAGTACTTCGATGTCACAATTCGTTTTAAAGATATGTCCCTTAGCTTCCATCTTAGAACGTAATTCCTTGTAGTTATAGATTTCTCCATTACAGGTCAATACGATAGATTTATCTGGACTAAAAAAAGGCTGCATTCCATGACTTAAATCAATGATACTTAGTCGTACAAATCCGAGCCCTACATGACCATCTACATAACAGGCCGAATCATCCGGTCCTCGATGCTGTATTTTATCGGTCATGTTAATAATAATATCCTCTCTTGCAATACGTTCTCTGTCGAAATTATAAATTCCACTTATTCCACACATAATTTTTAAAATTGGTAAGTCCTGCTGTTATGACACTTGTTATCGTTATAATAAAACTACACTCCTGAAACTGTCATGTTCGAAATTTCTCCAAAAACACGAAAAGCAGCATCTAATATTGTCGTAGAAGAATCTTTGCCCTGTAACTCTCTGTTTGTAGCCACTATTGGCCATTTTATTTTGAATACATTCATTCCGTTTTTAAGAAAATCAACCGGAATTTCTATGTTGTGTGTTTGCCATTTATTTCCAACAGACAATGCTTCTACTTCTCTATCATTTACATATAGTGTTGCTACATCATTGTTTTCATTTATGACTCCGGGTATTCGTAAGGATATAGACAACTGCGCTTTCGTTTTAGCATCTGCTACAACAAAAAAATCAGATTTGTTATCTCTTGCTTGCAGAAAAGCAGTTTTTTGTCCTTGATATTCATCATAAGAAGTTGCATAGTAATAGTTCTGCAACAAATTGATTCGTCTGTTTTTGATATTATGATCGTCTAAACGTATTTTTAATAAGTAGTTGGTTATATCAACTCCGTTAGATTTTAATACTGCCGTCATAGCATCTACTAACTCAAGCTCCATGTTTTTCATGTTTCTTGCTGGAACCAACGCATGTACATATCGGTCTAGTTTTGTATTGTCTTCCAATATTTTTTCCAGTGATTTACAAACGTTATTGGCCGCTCCCCTACTAATCATGTCACAGTAATACACCATTGTTTTTGCAATATCTTTCGATTTTGACAATGCTTCTGAACAATGATACAATAGAATATCATACGATTGTCCCCAATGGGCATTATGTATTGCAGCAAATAAGTGTCCTAATGCTAATACTTCGTTTGAAGGAATGATTGTTTTTACATCTTTATGTGTTTCTCTGGTGTCATTAAACTCCCGAAGCACTTTTTTGTAAACAGCATCCATAGCCACTTGAATTCCTGCAACGCTAAAATGACAATAATCTAAGAATAAGTCTCTTCCCGGAACTTTCCCTCCTAAATGTGCTTTAAAAATAGCCGGTAAATCCACAACATCAATTCCATAGCTTGCTGCTTTTACCAATATTGTTTCCTGAACTATCTTAAAAGTTCTTGGCTTACTATTGGTTCTGCAAAAAAGAGCTGTATCTCTTGCCATTTCTAAATAATGTCTGGCTTCTTTGTACTCCTCGTTTTTGATACTGCAATCTGCCAATAGTTCAAATCCGTAAGGATGACTTGGATCAATTTCTACCATTTTTTTAGCTAGCGCCATACAGGTTTGTATATCGCCTGATGCAAGGTTTTCTTCTGCGCTTTCTTTGGCTTCAATCCAATTTTTTAATTTTTCATATGGCAATTCCGAGACTACTCGTTCTCCCGGTGTGCTTCTACAATCTAATAGGTTGAATTCTGGAATGGCAAACAATACAGGAACTTTATTCTTATTTGCAACGCTTCCTACATAAGCTAAAAAGTCATCTACTATATTCGCAAAATAGTCTTCAATTAGCGGTTTTGCTATTGCAATTCCGTCTCCTGTTTGGGTTAATTCTTGTAAGGCTGTTTGCTTTTCCTGACTGTTACCAATAGAAACTAATAAATCTTCTCTCCAGTTATTCCCTGCCAGAAAAACCACCATATCCGGCTCTAGCGCCATGCATTCTGTGTATCTTTCTTTGATTCCTTCCATTCCCAGATTGGTTTCGGCTAAATCTATTATTTCGTATCCAAATTGTTCTTTATTTGAATTTAACAATTGGTCTAATACAATTGCCGGTGTATATTCCGGATCTAATAGGAATCCTCTGGTTACTGATTCTCCTAATAGTACTATACGCTTTTTATCAGATTTAGGCAGAATGGTTTGTACATCTGCAAAATAACTCCATCTGTCTTTTAGTAAAATATCTCTTTGATAATATTTTTTACCGTCTTTTATTTCTAGTTTGTAAATACCTACATGTGATGAGGAAAGATCTTCAGCGATAGTTTCTTCCTTGGATTTTCCCGGATTTGTATATCCTAACTTTTCCATTAAGTCAAACGCTTTTTGTTGATTTTCGTCTGTAATAGGTAATAATGCTGCTAAGTCACTAGCTATTGCTTTATGTAATTCTGAAGGTCTTGACATGATTTTTTCTCTTTTATGGATTAAATGAATGTGTAAACGTTGGGATTTAACTCGAAACGTCCTCTTTCAGTGAAGTTATTATTAATCATTTCAAGCATTGTAATTTCATTTCCTTCTTTACTTATAATGAAATCTCCCAGCACTAAACAATCGATATCTGTAGTAATAAAACACACCAAAGCGTCTTCCGGCGTACAAACTATTGGTTCATCTTTTATATTAAAAGATGTGTTTAGCAAAATTGGACAACCTGTAATTTTATCAAATTCACGAATTAATTGTGCAAACCTTGGATTATCAAAATCATTTACAGATTGAATTCTGGCAGAATTGTCTACGTGTGTAATTGCCGGCATATCTATTGTTGATTTTACCTGACATGTTTCTAGCATAAAAGGAGATGGATGATCTATATCAAAGTGGTCATACATTTTTTCTTCTAAAACTGCTGGTGCAAAAGGTCTGAAACCTTCTCTCTTTTTTACCATTGCGTTGATGCGATCTCTCATGTCTGGCACGCGTGGATCTCCTAAGATAGAGCGCGCTCCTAATGATCTTGGTCCAAATTCCATTCTTCCGTTGAACCAGCCAATTACTTTTCCTTCGGCTAATTTTTGAGCTGCTTTTACAAGTGTATCTCCTTCTGCTCTGCAATCTTCATATAATAAAGATGTTGCGCCTAAAAGGTTTTCTATTTCTTTTCCTGAATAGGATGGCCCTAAATACACATTTTTTAGCGATTCAATTTTTTCTTCAGGATATAGTTCTGTGTATGCTAATGCTGCTGCCCCTAATGCACAACCCGAATCATTTGCTGCTGGTTGTACATATAGTTTTTTGAAAGGAGAATTTTTTAAAACTTTACCATTTGCTACACAGTTCAGAGCAACTCCGCCAGCCATACATAAATTTTCTTCTCCCGTTTTTTCATACAGATAGTTTGCCATTTTGATAAGCGTTTCTTCTAAGAAACACTGCAAACTTTTTGCAATATCCATATGGTGTTGCAACATTTTTGTGTTTTTCTCTCTTACGGGTATTCCAAATAGTTTTGGCAATTCATCAGAATACATGCGTTCTCCGCGTAAAAAGTCAAAATATTTTAAGTTTAAACTATACTTACCATCTTCTTCCATATTCAGAAGCTCGTGCATTTGCGCTAAATACTTGTCTTCCCCATAAGGCGCCAATCCCATAACTTTATACTCTCCGCCATTTACTTCGAATCCTAAATAACTAGTTATAGTACTGTAAAGCAGTCCTAGTGAATCTGGGAATGTTACTTCTTCGAATATCTCAACTTTGTTATTTTTTCCTACTCCATAAGTTGTAGTAGCCCATTCTCCTACTCCATCTACTGTTAAGATAGCTGCCGAGTCAAACCCAGAGAAATAAAAAGCACTTGCGGCATGTGATTGGTGATGCTCGTAAATTTTGATTGGTCCATCATACCCTAATTCTTTGCGAATTTGTTGGATGACGTGGTTTGGATCTATTTCATAAATTGAATCTGCAGAAATTTGATTACTTCCACTCCACAATTGTCGCTCCGATTTTTTAAACGGATCTTCATAATAAGCGATACAATCAATATCCGCAATACTTATCCCTGCTTGATCTAAGCAATACATGAAAGCGTTTACCGGTAAATCCGGATCATTTTTTTTTCTTGAAAATCGTTCTTCCTGTACCGCAGCTACTAGCTTTCCGTTTTGAATTATGCAACATGCTGAATCATGGTAAAAAGCTGATATACCAATAATATTTCTATTCATTAGGTTTAATTTTAGTGTTAGTAGATTATTAATTATGTTAGAAGTCTTTACTAATATTAGAAGCAAAAAAATCTGTAGCCAGTTGTTCTTCTTGACGCTCTGAATCTGTATAAAAATCAAAGTCTATTATGCAACGTTGTGAATCTGTACTCACAAGAGTTATTAAGCTTTTTAAATGCTCTATGAGTTGTTCTATACGTTCTTTTTTGAATAAATCAGTATTATATTCTATAGTTCCCATTATTGTATTTCCTAAATCAGCAAACTGGAATCTAAGATCACTTTTACTAATATTCATAGGCTCTTTCATAGGATTTACGGTAATGCCTTTCATCTCTAAATCTGACTCTCTGTGTAAATCAACATTCTGAAGAATCATTACGACATCGAATAAAGGGCTTCTGCTTAAATCTTTCTTTAATTTTAAGTCATCAATAAGCATATCAAATGGATATTCCTGATGTTCAAAAGCATCTATTGACGTTTTCTTTATCTCTGAAAGAAAATCAACAAATTTCAGTGTAGGATCAAGTTTACTGCGCAACGCCAGTGTATTTAGATAATAGCCTATTTGCCCTTCCAGATCCGGGTGCTCTCTTCCTGCTATTGGTGTTCCTACAATGATATCTTCTTGTCCGGAATAATGGTATAGAATCGTTTTTACTATGGCCATTAATCCCATAAATAGAGTTGCATTATGTTCTTGCAATAATTGCTTAAACTTCAATGCTGCATCAACAGGAAACTCAAAGTGCAATTCTGATCCGTTGAAAGTCTGTATTGCTGGTCGTGGAAAATCAGTAGGGATCTGTAAAACAGGAATTTCTCCTTGCAATTTTTTCATCCAAAATTCACGATGATTTTTAATACCATTTACTGACAATTCATTTTCTTTCCAAGCTACGTAATCCTTATACTGAACTGTTAATGGTAATAAATTTGGTTCTTCATTTTCTGATAATGCATTGTAAACCGACAATACTTCTTTGACCAAAATTTGTAATGACCATTCGTCTGAAATAATATGATGCGTTGCAAACAACAACATATGATTTTCTGAATCTAACTTCAGAAGTTTTACTTTCATCAATGGTCCATTTTGAAGATCAAAAGGATGATAGGCATGATTTTGTACTTCTTGATCTATGATTGATGCATTTTCTTTTATTGTCTGAAGATCTGCAAATTCCAATTCAAAAGATTGCTCCTTCATCGACAGAATTTTTTGTCTTGGCTCACCATTTTTCAAAACAAAGATGGTTCTTAAACTTTCGTGACGACTTATGATTTGGTCAAAAGCTTCTTTTAGTTTTTCTATTTGAAGCCTACCCTCCATTTGGTAGCGCATAAATATATTATACGTGCTTTCACCTTTTTGTTGTTGCATTTCTTGCACCCATAAACGGCGCTGTGCATGTGAAAGTGCATAATCATCCTGTTCTGCTACTTGTTTAATAGGATTGTATATGGTATCTCCTTTTGATTCCGCTATTAATGATGCCTGCGCTTTTAAAGAGGAATGATTGAAAATCTCTCCTATACTCAGTTGCACTTCATGTTGTTTGTATACTCTGGAGATTAACTGAATCGCTTTTAAAGACGATCCTCCTAAATCAAAGAAGGAATCGTTTCTGCCAATACTGCTTTGGGGTACGCTTAATAGTTCTGCCCAAATGCTGCTTAGTGAGGTTTCGATTGGTCCGTTTGGCGCTTCGTAATTACTGCCTCGCAATAATTCGGATGGTTTTGGTAAAGCACGTTTGTCTACTTTTCCGTTTAAAGTCAGTGGAAATTCTTCTATATAAATAAAGTAATCCGGAATGCTGCTGCGGTCTAAGGTTGCTGATAAAAGTAAACGCAATTCTCCCGATCCGTATTCTGTTCCGCTGTAATAACAAAGCAATGAATCCGCGGTATTATCCGTGTGCAATACTAGTTCTACCTGACCTATTCCTTCTAGGTTTAATAAGGAACTGCGAATTCCGTCAAGCTCTACCCTTACCCCATGAAGCTTGATCTGATCGTCTATTCTGCCCAGTATTTCTAAGTTTCCGTTGTTGTCGTAACGACCTAAATCTCCTGTTTTGCAAACCAAATCTTTGCGATCTGTAACCAATGGATTCTGCACAAATAAGTTTGTTGTAAGTTCCTGATCTAAATATCCTTTGCTTACATATGGACTTTTGATATACACTTCGCCGATTTCTCCCCACATACTGAGTCCGCTATCGTTGATTACGGCTATCATGCTATTATCGATTGCCTGTCCAACTGGTAGGACGGTTCCTGGATCTAGATCTCCATTTGGAATATGATAACAGCTTTTTAAAACTGTTGTCTCCGTAAGTCCGTACAAATTACTCATGCGGGCTGAATGTCCTGAGATAGAACGCCATAATTCGACATCACGTCCGTATAATTTTTCTCCAGCCAGAACTACTTCTTTTACTTCTTTTAAAGATAGATTTTGTTCCAATAAACTATTGGTCAGTAGTCTGAATAAAGATGGAACGGTTTGCAGAATGGTCACTTTTTCTTCTAATAGCCAACCTGCCAACAGAACCATATTCTCTCGCGTTTTCTTTGCTGGAATGCACAAACTGCTTCCCGAAATTAAACTCGTCAGGATATCCTTTAAACTTGCATCAAAAGTTACTGATGCTATTTGGCTTACACGACTCTCGGTATCAAATCCAAATGTGTTTTTGTGCCAATTGATATAATGTGAAATACTTTCCTGATTTCCTACTATCGCTTTGGATTTTCCTGTTGTTCCCGAACTGTAAAATATATAACTGCTGTTATCAACCGGATAATCAATATCTATATTCTCTTCACTGTAATACTCTAAGCTATAATCAGACAATACGTAATCACCTGAAGATTTTAATTCATAAACTGTCAATATTCCATTTTCAGAAAACAATACTATCTTTTCAAGCTTTGTTTGAGAAATATCAACTTTGCCTTTTAACGCTTCATACTCATTTTTAGACGCTACTAAAGTTGTCATGCTTGTATCTGAAAACACTTGCTCGATTCTGCTTTTTGAAAACTCTACAGCCATCGGAACATAAGTTGCACCTGTTTTCAAACACGCCATTAGTGTTCCTGTTAATTCTTTCCCTGATGATAGTAATACACCAACAGTATCTTCTGGTTGTATTGTAAGATCAACTAATAAATGCGCTACTTGATTACTGAATGCATTAATTTGTTGATAGGTATACGAAATTCCTTCAAGCCTTAATGTTTCCTTTTCAGGATATGCTTCTACAATTCCTTCAAAAGTTTTATGAATATATTGTGGCTGTTCTTTTTGTATTGTTTTTTCGAACCCTTGTAATTTTTCTGCCTCTGTATCTTCTAAGTACTGAATTTCTTTTAATGGCTGCTCTGGAGTTTCTACAATGTTTGTTAACAGATTTTTCATATGCGTTACCATACGGGCAATACGTTCTTCATCATATAATTCAGTACTGTATTCTATTGTTCCATCAAGGAAATTACCTTGATCCATGAACTGGAATCGCAAGTCACCTTTACTTATTTTTAAGTCTTCTCCTTCTGCTGAAACTTCCAACCCTTCCATTTCAACACCTTCTAAAAGATTGAGTTGCACATTTTGCAATATCACTACTACATCAAATAAAGCACCTCTATTTTTTGGTGGATATATGCATAAATCTTCAATGAGCATATCTAAAGGATATATCTGATGATTGAATCCTTCTAAGCTTACTTTTTTAACTTCACTTAACAATGCGTTGAATCCTTCTTCTCCAGAAAATCTTGATCGCAGCGCCAATGTGTTTAGGTACAATCCTATTTGATCTTCTAAATCCGGGTGTTGTCTTCCGGCTACAGGAGTTCCAATGATAATATCTTGCTGACCTGTATATTGATACAATATTGTTTTTACTAAAGAAAGTACGCCCATGAATAAGGTTGCTCCCTGAGCTTTGACCAATTCTTTTAGTTTTGAACTTATCGTTTCATCAAGTTTAAAATAGTATTGCGCTCCTTCATGGTTCATGATTTCAGGACGTTGCCTGTCTGAAGCGAGATTCAGCATAGGAATATTTCCTTGGTATTGTTGCATCCAATATTCCTTATGTTCCAAAAGTTTATCACCACTTAATTCTGCTAATTGCCAAGCGGTGTAATCTTTGTATTGAATTGCTAAAGGCTCTAAATTGCTTGTAATTCCTTTTACAGCTGCATTATACAATAATACCAGATCTCGTACCATTACTTGCATTGACCATTCATCAGAAATGATATGATGCATGGCTAGCAATAGCTCATGCTTGTTTTCATCATGCTTTAAGATGTCAATATTGAATAACGGCGCTGTATCTAAGCTAAATACTTTACCCGAAAGTTCTGCTTTCTGTGCTTGTTTTGTAGCTTCATTTTCTTTAGAAACATCTGCGTATTTTATTTCAAATAGAATGTCGCCAGCGTCTATAATACGTTGTCTTGGTGATCCGTCTACAAGCTCAAATACAGTACGCAAACTTTCATGACGTGCTATTAATTGCTGAAAAGCAAATTCAAAAGCTCCTTTATTAAATGATCCAACTAGGTTGTAACTCGTAAGTACATTATGGGTTATTGCGTTTTGTAATTGTTCTACCTGTAACCAGGTTCTAAGCTGTGTTGCCGATAGCGGATAGTTTTCTTCTTCTTTCACTTTTGGAATAGAAAAATAACTTGTCGTATCTGAATTCGAAATTAATAACGCTTGCTCTATTAACTTAGGCTTATTGAAGATGTCCCCAATGTTTAATTGTACTTGATGTACTTTATAAATTTTGGTTATTAATTGAATTGCTTTTAATGAATGCCCTCCAGATTCAAAGAAATTATCTTCAATCCCGATTCTTTCTTTGTTTAAGACTTCTTTCCAAATTTGTGCTAAGCTTTCTTCTATAGCATTTCTTGGTTCTACATATGCCGAATCTAATTTTATTTCCGGTTCAGGCAGTTTCTTTTTATCAATTTTACCACTTGAATTTAATGGAAAATCTGCTAATTGAATTAGATATGGTGGAATCATATAATTAGGCAGGAAGGTTCCCATAAAGTCCTTAACTTCTGTGATATTAATATCTTCAGTAGCGGTATAATAAGCGACCAAAGCGGTATCATTTTCCGTAACATGTGTGGTAACCAATGTTTCGATTACCAGAGGATGTGATTTAATTACTTTGTCTATTTCATTTAATTCTATACGATATCCTCTAATTTTTACCTGATTATCTATACGTCCTAAGAAATCAATATTCCCATCCGGTAAACGTACTCCCTTGTCTCCTGTTCGATACATGGTTCCTTTACCAAAAGGATTTTTCACAAATTTCTCATTAGATAATTCTTCTCTGTTTAAATATCCTTTGGCAATTGCTCCTTCGCCTGAAATACAAATTTCTCCATGAATTCCTTCTCCAACTAAATTTAATAATCCATCAAGAATATGAACTTGAACATTACTGATAGCTTCACCTATTGGCAATCTAACTCTTTGATTATCTTCAGCTCTAACTTTATAAACATTTGTCCAAACTGCGCATTCTGTTGGGCCATAACCATTATAGGTATCCGTAACAGCACTACTTTTTATTGCCTGATCTTTGTTTATGGCATCTCCAACTGATAACACTTTTCTTAAAAATTTCAATTCCTCAACAGAAATCAAAGAAAAATAAGCTGCTGGCAAAACCGCTATTGTTACCTCTTTTGCAGCCATGAATTTGACTAACTGAACTGCATCTTTGATGATATTGTTTTTCGCAACTATTAAGCGTGCTCCATTTGCCAATGCCAAAAAGAATTCAAATACAGATCCATCAAAAATCATTGACGAGAATTGAATAACAGCATCTGCTGTTGTTACCTTAAATTCTTCTCTTTGATTATACACCATATGTACACCATTACGATGCTGAAGCATAACTCCTTTTGGTTTTCCGGTAGATCCAGAAGTATAATAAATATAAGATAAGTCTAATGCCTCGTTTACCTTTGAAGGATTCTCGGTTGAAGTTTTCAACATATCAAACTCTACATCAATCGCAAATAAACTTCCTGTAAAATCACTAACATTAAATATGTTTAACGATTCTGTGATGAGTATTTTGCTATTTGCGTCTGATAAGATAAAATTGTTTCGTTCACCTGAATTACCAGAATCCATTGGCAGATATACTCCTCCGGATTTTAAGATTCCTAAGAACCCTATGATAAGCCATTCGTTGCGCTCTACCATCAAGGAAACAACATCTCCTCTTGTTACATTATATTCATCACGCAAATGATGTGCTAATTGGTTTGCTTGTTCATTAAGCTGCTTGTAAGTAAACGTTTTATTTTCAAACTCAAGAGCTATGCTATCAGGCGTTGCTGTTACTTGTTGCTCGAAAATATCTATTAAGGTTTCGTCTTTATCGTATACTAATGCTTTTTGATTGAGCTCATTAAGCAGCCAATTTTGTTCTCGTGCTGTTAAATAGTTTAATGTATTTATTGCTACCGATGGTTTTTCGATTACTGAATTCATTAAGGCCGTTAAGTGCCCTAATAAATTTTCCATACGATGTTTGCTATAAATAGCAGTATTGTATTCTAATGTCAACGAAATATTTGATTCGTTTTCTATAAAGTAAAAACGCAAGTCAACTTTACTTATCGGTACATCTAATTGGTTATCTATAACCGAAAGACCTTCAAATTCCGGTATTTCATTTTTATCCAATAAATTTTCTAAAACTACCACTACATCAAATAATGGTGAACGACTCATGTCTCGTTCTACCTGCAGTTCATTTACTAATAAATCAAAAGGATATACTTGATGCTTGAATGCATTCAGGACGTTATTTTTTACTTTTTTAGAAAGAGAATTAAACGTTTCGTCCTCACTAATCTTGGTTCTTAATACCAACGTATTGATAAAAAACCCTATTTGGTCTCTTAAATCCGGATGTTCTCTTCCTGCTGAAGGCGAACCAATAATAATATCATTTTGTCCTGTATAACGATGCAATAACGATTTTACAAGTGATAATAATCCCATGTAAAGTGTAGTTTCCTGTGCCTCTAAACAAGCTTTGAATGCCTTACTTATTTCTGGGCTTAAACTAAGATGTACCTGATCTCCGTGAAATGTTTGTACCGGTGGTCTTGGAAAATCTGTTGGTAAGCCTAAAACTTCTATTTCATCTTCAAATTGATTTAACCAGTAGGCTCTGTGCGTTGATAATCGATCCGATTGCAATTCTTTCTCCTGCCATGCTGCATAATCTTTGTATTGAATTGGTAGCGCTGGCAATACAGGAAGTTCATTTTTTATAAATGCTTTGTATCCTTCTATTACTTCTTTAACAAAAACATGAATCGATCTTTCATCAAAAATAATATGGTGAACACACAAAAAGAAAAGATGTTCGTTATCAGCAACTTTAATTATATGAGCCTTTACTAATGGTGCTTTATCCAGACTGAAAGGTATTAAGGAAAGTTCCAGTGCTTTGTTTTGCGCGTATTCTTTAGGGTTTGATTCATTAGAAGCGTCTTCTTGACTAACTTCAAATGAACATTCTTCTGACGTTATTATTTTTTGATACGCTTCTCCTTCTTCTTGTATAAACGATGTTCGTAAACTCTCGTGTCTTTCTATTACAAATAGAAATGCCTTATTTAGCGCTTCTAGGTTTAGATCACCTTGAAGCCAATAAGTAACAGGAATATTATGTACCGCTTCTACTCCATCTTCAAATTGTTCCAACAACCATAGTCTTAGTTGTGCATAGGAAAGTTTGTAGAGAGCTTGCTCAGGAACTCTTTCAATTTTTTGATAATTTGTCTTATCAGAAGCTTTTAATAAAGCTACCTGACTCTCAAAAACCGGATTTATAAAGATATCTTCCAGTTCTAGTTTGATTTCCAGTTTTTTAAACAATTGTGAAATTAATTGGATTGCTCGTAATGAATGTCCTCCAATAGTAAAGAAGTTGTCCTGAGTTTCAATTTCTTGAATTCCTAAAACATTTTGCCATACTTCCAGTAACCCAGCTTCTATTTTGTCTCTTGGTACTACTATTTCTTTTGGTTTTGTTTCCAAATAGCTTGGCAATGCCTTTTTATCAATTTTCCCACTACTGTTTTTTGGTAATGCGTCTAAATAAATTAGATGAGCTGGGATCATATAGTCAGGCAAAAAGTTTTTTAAATATTCCTGAATTTCTGTAGCGGGAATATCCTGTACTCCTTCATAATATGCTATTAAATACTTATCATGACCTTCTCCTTGGGTAATTACCGCAGCATTAACAATTTGAGGATGATTATTTAATACATTTTCTATTTCTCCTAATTCTATTCTATAGCCTCTTATTTTTACTTGTGTATCTATACGACCCAAAAAGTCAATTCTACCGTTTGAATACCATGAAGCCAAGTCTCCTGTCTTATACATCTTTCCGGCGCCAAAAGGATTTTTCAAGAAGCTGATTTCTGTTTGCTCGTTTTTATTTAAATACCCCTGAGCAACACCAACACCTCCAATGTACATTTCGCCTGGAACTCCAATAGGTTGCGGTTGAAGAAATTCGTTTAAAATGTATACCTGAAGATTGCCTATTGGTTTTCCTATCGGCAATCTTTGATATTTGAGATCAGAAGCTTCAACCTGATGCATTGTTGCCCATACTGCACATTCTGTAGGACCATAACAATTCATATATGTTACTTCTTTGCTATAATCTATTGCCACTTGCTTGTTTGCTACATCTCCAGCCGTAATTATTAATCGTAAAAACGAAAGGTCATTTACAGGTATTGATGCTAAGTATGCAGGAGGAAGTAACACAATCGATACTTTTTTCTCTTTTAAATAACTTGTTAAAGCAATGACATCTTTTAAAATTTTATTATCTGCCAAGACTAAACTTGCGCCAGAAGTAATCGCCATAAAAATCTCAGCAATCGAAGCATCAAAAGATGGTG
This sequence comes from Flavobacterium aestivum, assembly GCF_026870175.2. NCBI lineage: Bacteria > Pseudomonadati > Bacteroidota > Flavobacteriia > Flavobacteriales > Flavobacteriaceae > Flavobacterium > Flavobacterium aestivum. The sequence continues at coordinate 3,823,410 of NZ_CP113977.2, forward strand.
ACGCAAATTGTAACACATTATCCTCTACAGATGGTTTGAATATAATATACTCATTTTTAACCATATTGACACAGTTTTTATGAGATACTAATACTCCTTTTGGTTTTCCGGTAGAACCTGATGTATAAATTACATAAGCTGAATCATCAGCTGTGTAATCTGGTACTATATTTTGTTCTTGTTTCTCGATAACTTCATAAATTTCATCTACACTAAACGCATTAGATATAAAATCTGAAGAACGATTTATCATGCTACTTTCAGTAATCAATAATGAAATGTTAGCGTCAGATATGATGTATTTTATTCGTTCTGCCGGACTGGAAGAATCTATTGGTATATAAACTGCACCAACTTTTAAAATAGAAAGCATCCCGATAATTAACCATTCATTTCTATTTACCATTAAACCAACATGCATCCCTTTAGAGACATTGAAATGCTCTTGTAAAGATTTTGCCAGCGTATTAACAGCATTATTCAGTTCTTCGTAAGTCCATGATTTTGTTGAAGTTTGAAGCGCTATGGCATGAGGACTTCTGTCAACTTGTTCTTCGAATAATTGAACTAAAGTTAATTTTTCATCATACTCAAAAGACGCCTGATTAAATCCGTATAGTAATTGCTGACGCTCTTTATCTGTAATATAATTGAGTTCTTTTATTTTTTGAGAAGGCAATTCAACTACTGCCCGAATCAATTCTTCAAAATGTACACAGAATCTTTGCATTCTTTCTTCCAGAAAAAGATCGGTATTGTATTCTAGATTTAAATTAATTTCGTTATCGCTTTCTACAAAAAATAATCGAACATCAACTTTACTCTTTTCATTGATAAGTAAATGATCTTCAATACTTACCCCTTCCATTTCAGGCAACTTCTCGCTATTTTCCTTGTTTTGAATTAAAACAGCTATATCAAATAAAGGCGATCTGCTTAAATCTCTGTTAAAGCCTAAATCATCTACTAATAAATCAAATGGGTAGATTTGATGATCAAATGCTTCAACAACAACATTTTTTACTTTCTTTAAAAACTCCGTAAAAGATTCTTCTGTGTTTAATAACGTTCTTAATGGTAATGCGTTGATATAAAACCCTATTTGATCCTCTAAATCCGAATGATCTCTTCCTGCCGTTGCCGTTCCGATTATAATATCTTTTTCACCTGTATACTTATGAACCAACATTTTTGTAATCGCCATGATTCCAGCGAACAAAGTCGTTTTTTCTCCAACTAATAATGACCTGAATTTTGCAACCAATTCTGGTTCAAATGAATATTTAAACTGTGTACTATTGAAGGTTTTTATGGAAGGTTTTGGTGCATCCATTGGTAAATTTATCAAAGGAATATCTCCTTCAAATTTTTGCAACCAATAATTTCTATGTGCATTAAGATTGCCACCTTCTAATTCTTGTAATTGCCATGCAGCATAATCTTTATATTGAATTGAAAGTGGTTGTAAACTAATTTCTGTTTTGTGTTGTAAAGCATTGTATATACTTAAAAACTCAGTAATTAAGTTTTTGATAGACCATTCATCTGTAATAATATGGTGCATACTAAGCATGAATAAGTATCTTTCTTCTTCAACTTTGTTTATCTGCACTCTTAATAATTGATCACTTGCTAAATTAAATGAAGCAAAAGCTGCTTCTTTTGATAAATTAGTTGCAATTTCTATTGCATTCTCTTCATTTGATACATCGTTATAATCAACACTGAAATCTATCGTATTTATGTCACTAACAAACTGATACGGAATTCCGTCAATTTCTTTAAAATTGGTTCTTAGAATTTCATGACGCTCAATAAGACATTTAAATGCTTCTGTTACATTACCGATATTTACTTTACCATTCAACCAATAACTCATTTGTATATTGTAAGCTGTTGAACCCAGAGATTCAAATTGTTCCAATATCCATAATCTTCTTTGTGCATGCGATAATTCATAACGATCACTAACTTCTACAGTAGTAATCGTTTTATAATGATTCACATATGACTGATCTATACAACCCGCTAAATCAACGAGTCTTGGGTATTCGAAAACATCTTTTAATCGTAACTCTACATTTAATTTTTTATGTATGTTAAGTATTAATTGAATTGCTTTTAAGGAATGTCCTCCAATTTCAAAGAAATCATCTGTAGTACTTATATCTTTAACACCTAATATCGACTCCCACAATTCCATCAGTACTTTTTCCGTAACCGTTTGTGGCGCTGTAAGTACTCTTTCTCTTAGCTCAATATCAATTTCAGCTAGTTTTTTTCTGCTAATTTTACCATTATGTGTTAATGGGAACTCTTCTAATTGTAATATATGAGCAGGCACCATATAAGCAGGCAACTTACCTCGAAGTAGTGTCTTTAAATGGTCTGTATCAATAGTTTCTTTTCCGGTAACATATCCTAAAAGATCATTTCCATTTACGATTACCACTGCTTGGTTTACTTGCGAATCTGCTTGCAATAATGATTCTATTTCACCCAACTCAATACGATATCCTCTAAGTTTCACTTGGCTATCGCCTCTTCCCAGATATATTAATCTTCCATTAAAATCCCATTGGCATAAATCACCTGTATCATAAATGATCTCATCATTATTAAGTGGATTCTTTATAAACTTTTTCGCTGTTAATTCATTATCCGTATACCCTTTTGCAACTCCTTTACCCCCAATAAATAAATTTCCTGTTATTCCATGAGGCAAAATTTGTCCCAGTTTATCCAATATATAAAGGGTTGTATTATAGATTGGTTTTCCTATTGAGTTTAAATCTGTTTCTTTTTGAATATATTGGCATGTTGACCAAATTGTTGTTTCTGTCGGACCAAACATATTATAAAGTTGTCCTGGCATTTCTAATAATCGTGCTCCTAATGATAGTGGTAAAAATTCCCCTCCAGATATTCTTTTCAATGATGTTGTTGCCTTCCAACCTGTTTCTAAAAGTAAATTCCATACACTTGGTGTGGCTTGTACAATAGTAACTTCATTTTCATCTATCATCGCAGACAGCAACCTAGGATCTGTAATTACTGCACTTGGAGCAATCAGAACTGAACCACCTACACATAATGTCGTAAAAAATTCCAGTACAGAAATATCAAATGTAAAAGTGGTAATAGCCAGCAACTTATCTTGATTTGTAACACCTACTATATCGATAACTGATTTTAGCAAATTAACCACTGAGTTATGCCTAATCATCACACCTTTCGGTCTTCCTGTAGAACCTGAAGTGTAGATAATGTATACTAGATCTTCTCCATTTAGTGATACGTTTAATCGTGTTTTTGGATAAGTTCCTAATTCTTCCTGAATATCAATAATATTAAGGCTTGACACTAAGTATCCTGATACTTCTGTATCTGTAAGCAGTAATGAAACATTTCCATCACTTAACATATATTCTACACGATCTGCAGGGTAATTAGGATCAATTGGCAGATATGCAGCACCAGCTTTTAATATTCCTAAAATACTGATTATTAAATTCTCACTTCTGTCCTGCATGATACCCACAATACTTTCTTTGCCAATATTATGTTTGGTTTGCAGATAATGCGCTAATTGATTGGAACGCTCTTCTAATTCCTGATAATTTAACGTGATGTTTTCGTATTGTAGTGCTGTCTGATTTGGTTTTAAATCTACTTGAGATTCAAAAAACGAAATCAAAGTTTTATCTACAGATTGGGATACAATTTCTCCCTGATAGTTTTCGAGTAATTCTCTTTGTTCTTCCGCATCTAGTAATGATAATTTATCTAACGATATTGTACTATCATCAACTACACTTTCTAATAATTTTTCTAAATGAGCGCCTAATCTTTGAATACGCTCATGGCTGTAAATATCGGTATTGTATTCTATGTGAACACTGATTTCTCCTAATGGACTTTCTCTAAACCAAAATGTAAGATCATACAAACTTGTTTCTACAGCTACACGCATATACGAAACTGCCAAGCCTTCCATCTCTACTGTATCTTCTAATAAGGCCTCATCACTTTCTAAGATAACTGCAACATCATATAACGGGAAACGGCTTAAATCTCTGGATAAATCCAATTCGTCTACTAATAAATCAAATGGATAGGATTGGTTTTCATATCCTTCTAAACAAGTTTCTTTTACTAAGTTTAACAGACTTGTAAAACTCTCAGACCCTTTAAATTGAGTTCGCAATGCCAGATTATTGATATAAAACCCAATTTGATTCTCAAGATCTGAATGGTCTCTTCCTGCTACCGGAGTTCCTATAATAATATCTTCCTGACCGCTGTATCGATACAAAAGTGCTTTTGTCAATGAGATAAATCCCATAAAGAGCGTACTGTCCTGCTCTTTTACATAATTTCTAAAAGCATGACTGGTTTGTTCTGAAAACTGAACTTGAATCTGCGCACCATTATAAGTCTGCACCGATGGACGCACGTAATCTGACGGTATATCTAAAACCGGTAATTCTCCACCTAATTGCTTTAACCAATAATTGCGGGAATCAGCCAATTCTCCTTTTGAAAGTGTTTGTAACTGCCAGGCTGCATAATCTTTATACTGAATTGGTAATGTTTCTAATGATTTGGTATCGCCTTTAACAATCGAATTATAATAACTGATTAAATCACGAACCAATACCTGCATCGACCATGCATCTGAAATAATATGATGAATAGAAAACAGCAATCGATGATGTTCTTTGCCTAATTGCAACAAGACAGCTTTAAATAAAGGTCCTTTAGACAAATCAAAAGTTGAAGCTGCTAGTTCCGCTAAGACTTTTTCAATCGAAACTTCTTGATTTTGAGAATCCTGTAAACTTGTGACAGGAATTTCAAAATTGATATCTTTTGAAGGCTTTATCAATTGGCGTGGTTCGCCATCTTTTAAGATAAATATTGTTCGCAGACTCTCATGACGTTCAATTAATTTTATAAATGCTGCTGTTAGTGCTTCTAGATTTAATTCTCCCTGAATATCATAACTTATCGGGCGACTATATGCTGTAAGGTTTTCTTGTAATTGTTCTAAAACCCATAAACGACGCTGTGCATGTGACAATGCATAATCTTCCTGTTCTGCCACTTGTTGTATAGCACTGTAAACCGTTTCGCCTTTTGATGCTGAGATTAATAAGGCTTGCGCTTTTAACTGCGAATGATTGAAGATCTCTCCTATACTCAGTTGCACTTCGTGTTGTTTATACACTCTTGAGATTAACTGAATCGCTTTTAAAGAGGACCCCCCTAGATCAAAGAAGGAATTGTTTCTGCCAATACTGCTTTGGGGAACACTCAATAGTTCAGCCCAAATTGTACTTAATGAGGTTTCGATTGCTCCATTTGGTGCTTCGTAATTACTGCCTCGTAATAATTCGGATGGTTTTGGTAAAGCACGTTTGTCGACTTTACCATTTAAGGTCAGTGGAAATTCTTCGATATAAATAAAGTAATCTGGAATGCTGCTGCGATCTAAGGTAGCCGATAAAAGCAAACGCAATTCTCCTGATCCGTATTCTGTTCCGCTGTAATAACAAAGTAATGAATCTGCGGTAGTATCTGTATGCAATACTAATTCTACCTGACCTATTCCCTCTAGGTTTAATAATGAACTGCGAATGCCGTCAAGCTCCACTCGTACACCATGAAGTTTGATCTGATCGTCTATTCTACCCAGAATTTCTAAATTTCCATTGCTGTCATAACGACCTAAATCACCTGTTTTGCAAACCAAATCTTTTCGATCTGTAACCAATGGGTTCTGTACAAATAAAGCTGCTGTAAGTTCCTGATCTAAGTATCCTTTACTTACATACGGACTTTTGATATATACTTCACCAATTTCGTCGTCATTACAAATTTCATCTCCATTAATGACTGCTATTAAAGTATTACTGATCGCTTGTCCAACCGGTAAAACGGTACCGGGATCTAAATCTTCATTTGGAATATGGTAACAGCTTTTTAAAACTGTTGTTTCCGTTAGTCCGTACAGATTACTCATACGGGCTGAATGTCCTGAAATGGAACGCCATAATTCTACGTCACGTCCGTATAATTTCTCTCCAGCCAGAACCACTTCTTTTACATTCTGTAAAGAAAGATTTTGTTCCAATACACTATTGGTGAGTAACCTGAATAAGGATGGAACGGTTTGCAGAATGGTCACTTTTTCTTCTAATAACCAGCCTGCCAACAAAACCATATTCTCTCGTGTTTTCTTTGCTGGAATGCACAAACTGCTTCCCGAAATTAAACTCGTCAAGATATCCTTTAAACTTGCATCAAAAGTTACTGATGCGATTTGGCTTACTCGGCTTTGAGTATCAAACCCAAATGTGTTTTTGTGCCAGTTCACATAATGTGAAATACTCTCTTGATTCCCAACTATCGCTTTCGATTTTCCTGTTGTTCCCGAACTGTAAAAAATGTAACTGCTGTTATCAACCGGATAATCAACATTGATATTTTCTTCACTGTAGTGCTCTAATCTATAATCTGACACTACATAATCGCCCAATGCACTTATGGTGTATACTTCTAGACTAGTCTTTTCTAACGAAATCAAATCTAAATTTCCTAGTCCTAAATCTCCCAATAGTGAAGATCCTGAGGCTTTAAATACCAATACATGACTAAATTCATAACTTATACCCAGACTTTGGAACTCTGACCAAGATGCATCATCAGTAATTAATACTTTCATCGAGGTTTCTGAAACTGCCTGTTGCATTCGTGCTTGCGAGAAACCATTCGATAAGGGCACATAGGTGATTCCTGTTTTCAGACAAGATAATAAACTTCCTATGAGCTCTTTTCCGCTGGATAATAATACGCCTGCTGAATCATCTGCTGACAGACCAATGTCTAACAACAAACCACTTAACTGGTTTGCAAATGAATTTAAAGATGCATAACTCGTATTGCCATTAGATTCTACTAATGCTGTATGGCTAGGATATAGTGATACTATATCCTCAAAGCTTTTGTATAAGAATTTATTTTTCACCACGGAGAATGTTTAAGTAATTTCTAAAAAGAGAATTTTATGAAAATACAGACGTATTTAGACTAGTCTAATTTGAAATGGATATGTTAGGAACAGCTATTAATCTTGCTTTATAGCTATTAGAGGATTGTTTTTATTGACCTTCCAAGATTGTGCTCCAATTATAATAAACGCAATAGAAATGACCATTAATGTCGCAAGTGCGAAGAACAAGAAATTTATTTCAATTCTTGTAGAATATCCTTGAAGCCATTGCTCTAATCCCCACCAGGAAAGCACCCAGGCAATAGTACTTGCAAATAATATAAGTTTCAAGAAGTCTTTGATTAGCAGCATCAATAAACTAAATACAGATGCTCCAAATACTTTTCGTATAGCAATTTCTTTTGCTTTCTGAAAACTTGTAAATAATGTTAATCCAAAAAGACCTAGACAAGTTATAAAGATTGCCAGTCCGGCAAAAACCGTAAATATTTCACCAAATTGCTGATCTACTTTGTATTGCTTATTAAAAAACTCATCTAAGAAAAAATATTCGAATGGACTTACCGGGAAATTTTCTTTGAATGATTTTTCTATTCTCTCAATAGATGCCGGAAGGTTTTTAGAAGAAACTTTGACAGCGTAATATTCTATACTCGAACCATCCTCTAATCTAAATACTATAGGGGTAAGCGTTTCTTTTAATGATTTTTGATTAAAATCTTTTATGACACCAATGATTTCATATTCAAACTCAGTTCCGGATCCGTTCGTATCTGTCAAAAATTCTCCAATAGCTTTTTCCGCACTCTCAAAACCTAATGCTTTTACTGCTGCTTCATTTATTAAGATCGGGGTATTTCCTGTTGGCATCTGATTTACGGAAATCATGCTACTGTCGAATTTTTTCCCTGCAACTATTCCTATTTTAAATTGATCTACGAATTCAGGACCTATCGCAAAAGTTGCATACAAATTATTCTTGTTTACAGCATTTTTTCGTTTGTACGGTCTTGTCCAATTAAGATCAATTCCTGGTATAGATGATGCCGACGTTACACTTTCGACTTCAGGATATCCTACTAAACTTGCCCTAAATGCTTGCATTTTTTGATAGAAATTACGTCCTCCCATTTGTGACTCAAAATTATTTGATGGGGCTGGTACAACTATGGTTCTTTCTAAATTGATTCCTATATCTTTTTTGCGCATGTATTCAAGCTGGTTGTAGATCGTAAATGTCCCTATAATTAAAGAGATGGAAATTATAAATTGAAAAAGAACTAAACATTTTCTCATAAAGATTCCGGATCCTCCTATTGGTAATTTCCCCTTAAGAATTTGTACCGGATTGTACGAAGACAGCAGATATGCAGGATATAAACTTGATAGAAAACTTCCTAATACTAGCAATGCGAATAATGGCAACCATATTTTATAATCCGTCCAGAAAAAGGTCGTTACCTTTATTCCTGTCAGTTCTTCAAACCCACTCCTGAAAAGTAATACTAAGATGATGGCTATAATGATTCCTATAAAACTTAGAATTAAAGATTCAAAAAAGAACTGCATAATAAGTGCTCCTTTCTGTGAACCAAATGTTCTGCGCAAGCCTACTTCTTTTGCCCTGTCCATTGACTTGATTGTAGATAAATTTATGTAGTTTACATACGCAATTATCAAGATTAATGATGCTATAACCAACATGAACCAAACAAATTTGCCATTTCCATTAACTGAAATTTCTTTAGTTAAATCAGAATATAAGTGTATCGTTTCTAAAGGTTGAAATGCAAATTGAATATTAGTGATACCATCTGAGTAATCGCCAAGATATTTGTTAGCATATCCTGGTAATTTTGAAGTTGAATTCTTCACATTTGTCTCAGGAAAAAACTTTACATAAGCATATTCATCAATAAAATGCCATGAACCAAGTTTATCTGCAGTTGTTATTAAGCAATTAAATTTAAGGTGCGAATTTGCAGGAACATCTTCAAGTATTGCACGGGTAACCAGTTCTAAGTTGGTTCCTTGGTTAAAATTTACAATTCTTACTGTTTTCCCAATAGGGTCTTCTTTTCCAAATAGTTTTTCTGCTAAGCTTTTAGTTAATAAAATAGAATTTGGCTGTTTTAAAGCTTTTTTGTCTCCTCTCAAAATAGGAAAGTCAAAGACATCTAAAAAGCTTTTATCAACAAAATACACCTCATTCTCTTTATACGATTTTACATCTCCAAAAGAACTTTCTACAGATACAATACAGTCTTGCTTACTTATACTTGTAGCTGCTTCAATTTCCGGAAAATATCGTTTAATGGTAGGTCCAACGGCTGAGAAATTCATAGCTGAGTTTTCAACTAACACATTATTCTCCGAACGACTTTGTGTTACACGATAAATTAAATCTGAATCTTTATGAAATACATCAAAATCAGACTCAAAAAATACATATTGCACTATAAATAAACAACTGGCAATCCCAATTCCTAAACCAGTTATATTAATTAAAGTAAAATATTTATTCTTTATTAAAGTTCTCCAAGCAAGTTTTAGATAGTTTTTCAGCATTTTTGAGATCTTTTAAAATGAGCAATTTAATTTTTGAATTGTAAAATATGATGGAATTCCTTTTTCATATTATTTTTTAGATCTAACTAAAATTTAGAGAATAAAAAACAATAGAAAATATTATGTATTACTAAGCTTGTAAGTAAACTGAAGGAATCGTAGCTATTATATTTTTCTGTAAGGAATCTATTCTAACAATGATTTTATTTGTATTACTTACATTTAAAACTTGACATTCTAATCCGTTTAATGCACCATATGAAATTGTCTTAAAGTCTCCAACTTTAAAATTTTCAGTAATGGTTTCAACTTCAGTGAGCTCATTGCTCTGTAACAAAAGCTCGATATTTTTTATTTCCTTATCGCTTACTTTAGCGTATTCCATACCAAAACGAATATACATGCACGCTCCATTAACCGAAAGAGTTTTGTAAAAATCCTGTGATGAATTAATCTTTACAAAAACATAAGACGGAAAAAGCAATTTCTGAAGCATTTTCCTTCTATCTGTACGCTTACTTAAAACTTGAATCGTTGGCAAAAAAGCCTTAATTGATAAATCATTAAGTACTTCGAATACTTTTTTTTCATGATGGCATTTAACATATAAAACATACCAACCAGGGGGAGTTGATTTCATAAATAATATTTAGGATTTTATATAGCTGCGCTGTTCTCGGTTACGAGAATTCTGTTCTAAAATACTGGTTTTGAAAAAACTAAAACGTATTAGAATCGGCGCTAAAATAGTAGTAGTATTCATATAAAAATTACGGACTTTTGAAATAAAAATTACGGACTTTTTTGAATACCAAGTAGATAGCATTAATAATACCCCAAATAACAATATCATTTATTGACCCGTTGGATGTAACTATTTAGATAGAAGCAAATCAATCAAAATAATCACAACTTATTTATTTTCAATACATTACAATACTAATTCAAATTACAGAAAGCGCTACTATCGGTATAAAGTACTCGTTTGTAGTCCTATTTAACCATATAAAAACCTGTAAACAAAATATTTACAGGTTTTTTGGTTTTTATAAGCCATAAAAACAAATAAAAGAAAAGTAAAAAAATATTGATTTCCTCTTTTTGAATCCATAAAAAAAGAGAGGATATCAGCTTTTTAACTGACTATCCTCTCTTTTTAATTTCCTAATGCTAAAACAAGCTTCTTTTTAAAGCAAAAATCCCCAATATTGAAAATAAACACCTACAACAATTAATGAGAATAGAATTGTCGAAATAACGCTTGCATTTGAAATAGACTTAATTTTTAGTGCAAAATAAATCGTTGATACTATAGTAAATACTATAAAGATCCATTGAACTATAAATAAATACCCAAACTGATTAGGCATCCCAAAAGCGAGTATATAAAAGTTGTCTTTTACTGTACTATTTATGGCCAAAATAAATCCAATAATAGTAAATAACCCCAACAGGGAAGTAAATACAATTAAACCCCTAATTAATTTATTAGCCTTAGTATCTTCTTTCCTTTTTATGAATAGATAAATAAACCCAAAAATTGAAATCAACAGAATGATGAAGGCAATTAGTAATGGTGCAAAAAATAAAAGATTAAAGCCATTTAAACTATTTGCAAAATTTGAAATCCCTCCACTTATTTTTACATCAGTAACAAAATTCACTTTATTCGCTGACTGGAATTCACTCACATCAGGGTTTTTCTCCGGATTACTGATAAATGCATCGATTACTTTAACCCCAATTTTTGAAAAACCAGGTGCATGCCCATAAACTGGAGCATTAACTAAAAATCCATTTTTAAATCTATCAACAGTTACTTTTCCGTTTGAAGCCGGAGTAATAGGATCAAATGCTCCTGAAAGCACTAACACAGGTGCAGTTATTGTTGACAGATTAGATAAATCATTCATCATCTTTGGTTCCTTAGCACTGCCTAAATTCCATTTGTCACAAACTAAAAAGTCTGATTTATAAAAAGATAATCCGCCTTTTAGTTTTTTGTAATTGATTGCATTCTTATCAAATTCTGAAATTGAATTATTGGGAATAGCCTCATTACAGCTCACACAATAATACTGTCCATAATCTAAACCTAATGCTCCTGAAAAAGCCGCTACCAGTGAACTCAAAGTGCTTTTATTGCTTTTATTGAATTCAGTGATTAATAAGGGCAATACTTCGATTAGTTTCTTTTGATACAATGATTGCTGAATAGCAATTTTAAAATCTTCAGCATTATAAGTAAACTCGCCACTAGGAATAATTTTCTTATCCACTTTTACTGTGATAGGCTTTTTTTCTAGTTTTTCTAATGTTGCATAATACGCATTCTCTAAATTGGGATATTGCTTATTACAATTTGGGTCATTTTCACAAGCGCTAAAAACTTTTTTAAGACTATTCATGTAATTTGTTGCATTCAAATCATAATACTTGGAAATATCTGAAATAGAAGAATCCAGAATTAATGACTTAACATCTTGAGGAAAATCATTTGCATAAACCTGAGCTGTATAAGTTCCGTATGAAACCCCATAAACATTCCATTTATCATATTTTAATGCCTTTTTTAAAGCATTTAAATCTTTGGCTATCGATTTGCTATTATATGCGTCTATGTCAATATCTCTGTTTAATAGATCTTGTTTACAAGCTACTGCTGCTATCGTTTTTTGCTGCTCATCCTGTGTAGCATTTTGGTTTTTTGCTAATATCTCCAGGAATTTCTTTCCTAAGTCTGGGCAAAATTTAGGTAACGAAAAACCTGTTCCTCTAACATCTGCCAAAATAATGTCACTATTATTCCTTAGTGGATGCTTAAGCCAACCCCATATTCCTTTAATCCCTCCTGCACCAGGACCTCCTTCAATATAAATTACCGGATTTGAATCTGTATTTTTTGAGGTTCTTTTTAAAATCGCTACTGCAATTTTTATTGTTTTACCATTTGGTTTATCCCAATTTTCCGGAACTATTAGATAACCCCATTCTATGTTCTCCTCATTGATAATTTTTTCTTCAGGAAAAAAACTACTTGCTTTTTCAAATTTTAAAACATTCGTTTGGGCAAACAAACTACTAGGCAACAGCCATAGCAATAAAAATAGTCTTAATAGATTTTTCATTTTATTTTGAATTAAATTATTTGTTTACATTATATTTTTTTAATAGAAATTTTATCAAAGTTTGCTTTCTGTGAAATATTACACTTATACTTTTCATCAATTTTTATTTCTTTTAAGTAGAACTTTTCTTCATCAATTTTGGTCATACTATCTCTAATTTCAAAGGATTTCAAAGGAATCGTTAATCCATGACCATGTGCCTTTATAACAGCTTCTTTTTGCGTCCAATAATTAAAAAAAGCATTGTTTTTGTTATTGGAACCAGTAATGTTATCCCATTCCATTTCTGTCATCTGCAATTTAAAATCATCCATTTCAACATCCGCTATAATTTCAATATCAATTCCTATTTCATTTTCAGTACTTAATGCACAAACAACTATTTCTCCTGAATGTGAAATATTGAACTGTATTAAATTATCTTCAAAATAGGGTTTGTTGTGTTTTGTGTATTTTATCTCTTTATCTGGAGGACAAAACAAACCAACTTCCTCAATTCCCTTTAATAATAATACCCGACCCAAAAGCGACAATTGTGCATCTTGCCATCTCCTAAATCGCATAACTTTATCTTGATAGTCCTTTGAAAAATTTAGCAAATAATTTTCCAATAAACTTTCATGATTTTCTTTCGACAAATAAGAATAATAGATGTAAATCAAAGCTATAGCTGTTTATTAGAAATTAAAATCAAAATCAAATGCTGCGCTTTTCTCAAATTCTAATTTAATATCAATTGAATCTAATGTCATTGATGGATTTTTTATTATTTCAGTCAAAAGATTACTGTACTTAATGGCAATAATCTGTATAGTTTCCTTCTCAAATAAATCACTATTGTAGTCTATGACTCCTTTCAATCTATTATCGCTTTCAAACAAATTAAATACTATAGGCATTCTACTGTATTTATTGTCAATAGGATAAGAGGTCAACTTCAAATCTTTTAATTCATTGATGCTTTCAAAAGTGAACTCCGGATTCTGATATACCAACATAATATCAAAAACAGATTGAGACACTTTATCAAACGGAACATTTTGATAATCATTAATCTCTAATAAATTACTTTGTGTACTTTTCAATACCTCAACAAAAGTTTGTTCTGGTTTTATTTGTGTTCTTAAAACTAGCGTCTTAACAAACATCCCGATTTGATTATTCAGCTCTGGAATATTTCTCCCTGAGTTTACGGCCCCTATACAAATATCATTGTGATTTGAGAATTTGTAGATTAATGCATTTAAAGATGCTACTAAAATGGTATAAAAAGTAACCTGATTCTCGATGCCTAATTTCTTTAAAGCTAAAGTGGTATCCGGTTCTAATTCAAAATGATGCTTGCCTCCTCTTTGTTGATTTTGCTTAGCGCTAAAATCCCTCTCAAATGAATCCTTTGGCTGATAATCTTGAAGATATTTTTTCCAAAATAACTCATTTTGAACGGCTTTTTCTTCCAATGTTTTATTATGCCATTCCGAATAATCCTTAAACTGAAATTTTAAAATATCTTCTTTTGGCTCATTCAGAGAAGTAGTTTCATTATAATTTTCAACAAATTCTTTGATGAAAATTTCTAATGATAAACCATCCATTATAATGTGGTGCGTACAGAAAAGCAATATGAATTGATTTTCCTCTACTTGAAGAAGTTGAACTCTCACTAATAAATCAGTTTCTAAATCAAATGCTGTATTATTTAACTGGTTTATAATTTCTTCAACCTTTTCATTTCCAACTTCATGAGTAGAAATTGAGAACCTTACATCTTCAGGTGAATTAATTTTTTGATAAGGTATTCCGTTTATTTCAATAAAATTGGTTCTTAAGATTTCATGCTTATTTATTGTTTTATTTATCGCTCTTGAAATTTTATCCAAATCCATAATCCCTTCTACACTGTAAGCAGCAAACATATTATAAGCTATTGAGCTATTTTTTTGTTGTGATGCCAGCCAAATATTGTATTGTGGTGGGGTTAAATCGTAAAAAACTTTAGATTCAGATAATGACATAGCAATTGATTGACTCGGAAGGAGTTTTTGCAAATGATTTGCCAGCAATTCTATTGTAGGATAATCAAAAATAGTTTTTAGAGAAATATCCAACGAAAGTTCATTGGTTATTAATCCAATCAATTTAACTGCATTTAATGAATGCCCTCCTAGAGCAAAAAAATTATCATTTACGCTTATTGCGTCTTTACTATTTAATACTTCTTTCCAATAATCAGAAAGTTTTTTCTCCAAATCTGAAATTGGCGCTTTAAAATCATCATAATTTGTTATTTGTTGAATAGTCCTTTGTGACAAAGATTTTCTATCTACTTTTTGGTTTGGAGTAAGAGGAAATTCTTCCAGAGGAATAATTGCATTCGGAATCATATAGTACGGAAGATTCATTTTTAATATTGTACTAATTTTTTCCGTATCGATTCCTTCTTCACTTTTTAAAACATAAGCCACCAAAAAAGCTTCTTGTTGATCTCCTTTTTTGGCTATTACAACTGAATCTTGAATTCCTTCAATCAGATTTAATTGCGACTCTATATCCCCTAGTTCAATTCGATATCCTCTAATCTTAACCTGATTGTCATTTCTGCCCAAAAACTCTATTTCTCCATCATCATTCCATTTCCCCACATCGCCAGTTTCGTATAGCAAACTAGTGGCATCAAACGGGTTTTCAATAAATCTTTCCTTTGTTAATGCCTCATTTTTATAATATCCTTTGGCTAATCCATCTCCTGAGATATAAATTGCTCCTGACGTTCCTACTGGCTTAGGACTTAAAAATTCATCCAGAATATAAAACTGTGTATTGTCTATTGGTTTTCCAATATTTGATGCGTCTTTGAAGTGCTCAATTCTTTTTACACTAGACCAAATAGTCGTTTCAGTTGGTCCATACATATTCCAAACTTCTAAGCTATGATTAACCAATTTTTCAGCCAATGCTTCACTTAACAAATCACCTCCACACAATACTTTTAATCGCTTATCTCCTTGCCAGCCTGCATTAAACAACATTTGATAAAAACTTGGTGTAGCCTGAATTATAGTTGGCTGTGTCTCCTCTATTTTTTGAATAATCAAATTTGGATCTGACAAAACATCCTGATTTGCGACATATAAAGTAGCTCCGGATATTAGCGGTGCAAAAAACTCTAATATTGAAATATCAAATGAATAAGTCGTTACCGAAAAAAATACATCATTGGTTTTAACTCCCGGTTTTTGTTGCATACTAGTCAAAAAATTAATCAATGATCCATGACCAATTTCGACACCTTTTGGGTTTCCTGTTGAACCTGATGTGTAAATTATATAGGCTGTATCTTTAGCAAGAACTACTTTTCTTGGGATTTCTTTAAATATATCTATTCCTTCCAGAATATCCTCCAACGATGCTACTCGTACATCATTTGTTGTATTCAGGAAATACTCTTTTTCATTTATAAGTATTTTACTTTTGCTATTCTCAATAATATACTTCAGTCTTTCTTCTGGAAATGTTGGATCTAACGGGATATAAGATCTTCCCGATTTTAATATTCCCAATAAAACAACTATAAGATTGGCAGATCGCCCTAATAAAACGGTAATAGGAGATTTATCATTTTTTCCATAAGTCGTTATTAAATATTCGGCTATTTGGTTCGATAATTTATTAAGCTCGGAATAAGAATATGATCTATAATCGTCTTTTATAGCTTCTTTTCCGGGAAAATTTTCAACTTGATCCCGAAATAAATCTAATATTGTTTTATCGTTTTGATTGTCAGTTTTGGTATTGTTGAATGTTACTAAAACTTGACGCTTCTCTTCTTCTGATAGATAAGTTAACTCCTTTAACTTTTTGTCCGGATGGGTTAAAATGCTCTTAAGTAGATTTTCAAAATGATGAACCACTTTTGTAATTCGTGAATCATTGAAATAGTTTAAATTGTAATCAAAGTCAATTTTCACATCCTCCAATTCATCAAATTCCCGAATATAAATAGCCAAAGCCACTCGCTCTGATTGATGCGTTAATGGAATCACCCGGGTTTGTGTGTTCGCAAAATCATTAGAGTAATTTTGTTTTTCATAAGAAAGCGTAATATTAAATATCCTTTCTTTTTCTTTAAATACCTGCAGTTCTTGGATTAGCTTCCCTAAAGGAAACCTTTGGTGACGGTAATCCTGTCTCAATTGATTTTTTATCTGGATAACTAAATCTTCGAAAGTAGCGTCAAAATCCAAAGGGATTCTTAAAGGTGATATTCCCATAAATAGCCCCACCGTTTTCTTATAGTCAGATTTGCTCCTATTTAGAACTGGTAGACCTATTGCAAAATCATTATTTTGATGTTTTCTGCCAAAATAGGTATATAAAACTGCTAAAATTAAATGAAAAGAGGAGCTTTTATATTCAGATGCTAACTGATTGATCTGATTGTATAATTCTCTTTTTATAATTAATTCTTTGCGACTACTTTTATTGATTTGTGATGAATCATTTACTCTTTCTGATAAAAATTCTTTTTCCAAAAAAGCTTCGGGTAGAGATTCAAACCGCTGTACCCAATACTTTTTATCTTCAAGAAATGACTGAGAGTTTTGATACTCATTATCATCAGTAATAAAATCCTTATAACTAAAAGGATAGACTGTTTTTACATCACCAAACTCATAGATTTCATTATAATTTTTAACCAATCTCTGGAACATCAATGAAGTCCCCCAACCATCTGTTATGATGTGATGGTATACAGAAAACAAATAATGAAAACTCTCATTTACTTTAACCAAAGTAAAAACATGCAAAAGATTTTCATCAAATAAATCAAAAGGTTTCATAAATTCCTTTTGCATATAGATGGTAGCTTCTTCTATAGGGTTCTCACAATCAGAAAAATCAACAAATCCCAATTCTGATTGATGCTCATCCAATAAATTGATTGTTATATCCTCTTGATTCTTTACAAGAATACTTCTATAGCTATCATGCTGATCTATAAGCGCTATGTATGCTTTCCTAAAAACTTCAGCATTTATTGCTCCTTTAATTTCAATTTTAGCTCCAATATTATATATAGGGTCTTTAGGGAATAATAATTGTTCAAAATAAACATCTTGTTGGGGTAGAGTAAGTTTCATAAAAAAGTTGTTCGTTAACTGTTATTCATTACAAAATTTATGGTTTAAGAAATTTTAGCCTTTGGCTATTTTATCTTTTAACTCACAACTTCACTATGCCATAAACTTTCTGTGTGCAAGATTTCGCCTTTTACTTTGAAATCCTTCACAATTTCTCCATAATCAAATTTTAGAATTCTATCTGCATGCTTAAAATAAGCATCATCATGCGTTACCGCAATAATGGTTTTACCCTCTTGCTTTAGCTTAGGCAGTAAGTTTTCATAAAAATATTTTCTGAAATGTGGATCTTGATCGGCCGCCCATTCATCTAATACCAGAATTGGCTTGTCTTCTAAAAGAGCAAAAATCAATGACATTCTCTTACTTTGCCCTTTAGAAAAAGGTCGTCTTGCCGAATCTTCTTTGTCATCTAGAATTACTTTGTCCAGTTCCATTATTTTTAACAATTCTTGATACTCCTTGTTTTGCTCTAATGTATAGTCATCATAATTACGAGAAAATATATGATTATCTGTAAAGACTGCTGATATTAGGTTTTGTGTAGTCGTTTTTTTCTTGTTGTATTTCTGTTCATTTAATATTATTTCGCCTCCCGAAGGTTGATACAAACCGGTTAAAATGTTGATAAAAGTACTTTTACCACTACCATTTCCTCCAATTATAAATATCATTTCCCCTTTTTCTATCGAAAGGTTTATAGGGCCTAGTGCAAATGTTTTCTCAGTAGCCTCATTTTCATATGCAAAATGGATATTATTAAATTTCAAAGAATTGAATGCTTCTATATTGGAATTTTGAATTTTAACAGTCGCATCTGTACTATCAAAATCCATTAAAAATTTCTTTATTCTATTATTGGCAACCGTCAATCTTGTATATACATTTTGCATATTAATCAAGTTGTTTATAGGTCCTGAAACAAATAATAAAATAACTACATAAGAGATAATATCTTCTCTTTTTAGCAGTCCTATCTCTGGTAATATAAATAAGATAGCTCCGATAACTAAATACAGCCCATACTGACTTATTAAATTGATGGATAAAAAAACATAGTTAATATTAAAGTCCAATATTTTGGCATTCTCTCTATTGGGTGACAAATGCTCATCCATTAATTTTTTTCTTCTTTGAGTACTTAACTTAAATCCTTTGAATCCCTTTATTACATCATCTACATATTTGTAATAATGCTCGTTATACTTTCTAAGATTGGCTACTTTTTGTGACATCGTATTTATCACAAAAAAATAGGTGAAAGCTATCAAAACGATCAAAGCAACAACTACCAAAGCTGATGAAACGGATAGCGTAAATAAATAGATCATACAGAGTAACAACATTAATAATGAATTGATGGAATGAGTTACAACTTCAGGAAAAATCGAGAATACCCTTAAATCTTCTATTGCTGTATAAAATCGCTGTGAGCCCAGTTTTTCTAGGGTAATCAACGGAGCTTTTAATATTTTATCAAATATTTTTTTTTCATTTTCATACAATGCTTCAAAAGAGTATTGATTGATTTTTTTTTGAAAAATAATATTCAATAAATAGGTATATATGACAGTTGATACAAATACAATTCCCATATAATCTGTTATGAAATCTTTCTTGCCAGAAATCACATTATTGATGATATAAACGATCCCGAAGCTAAAAATCGTGTTTGGTATTGCATAAAGCAAAAGATAAATGACATAGGAAAATTTTAGTTTAAACATAATAGTTGCTATTTTGGTTGGTTAATTGTTTTTTAAACTGATCTGCAAAAATTTTTGCTAATTCTGCAGCATGTTTGTAAATAAAAAAGTGATTTCCACTTAATATTTGATGTGTAAAAGAATTATGTGTGAAATTTTTCCAGTTTTCTATCACATTACTGTTTTCTTCCTCAGAACCCATTAATGCATATATCGGACTGTTTAGTTTTATCTCCTTTTCGGAAAAAAAATCTTTTTCTATACACTCAAAATCCGCTCTTATTATGGGCAAAAAATAATCAAGCAATTCTATATTATCCGTTATTTCAGTAGAGATACCTCCTAAATCCAGAAGTTCATTTTTAAAATTAAGATCGTCTAATTCATGATATAGAAAATCTTTACCTCTTTTTATACCTGGTCCTGCATTTCCTGAAACTATAAGTAATTCAGGACCATCTCCCATAATTTCCAGTTTTGCTGCTACAGAAAGCCCCAAAGTGGCTCCCATACTATGACCATAAATTATATAAGGCTCTCCGTTTCTTAAAGATTTAATCTGGCTGTAATAATCTTCAATGGCTTCTTCTTTATTTTTAATTAGTTTATCTCTGTGTCTTTTACCTCTTCCAGGTAATTCTAGCGGAATGAAATCAACATTTGTTATCTCTTTTTTGAGAAATTCAAATGAATAAACATTTCCTCCAGCAAAGTGTAATAAAAAAAGTTGCATATTTCTTACGTTTTATCTTGAATGATCAGTTGCATTTTCGGCAATTCTTTCTGCGTAATTTAATTTCTTGTTCCCAAATTTATAGGTCGCTGAAATTCTAAAAGCTCTTGGATCCTGATAGTTCCTAAATGTTTGGTACACATTATCAACTGTAGATACTTTGTTTTCAGTCATTGACTTTAAAATATCAGTAACATTAAGTTCTATTATAAAATCTTTATTGAGCAATAAAAATTTCATTCCAAAATCCAGTGCGCACTGTTCTTTAATCAAAGCCTCCTGACTAATATTTTTAGAACGATACCAAAAACTTAGGCTACTGGAAATATTTCTCGATGCATTGAAATAAACCTGATTGTTTACCATACCGTACCATCCCCAGACATCCAGATCATCTATAACCGGAACTAATGATTTATTGTACTTGTAAAATCCTTGTAATTGTACATTCGTTTCAATAGAATTATTGTATTTCAAGAGCGTATTACCTGTAAGCTGTAGTGTGTTTAAATCCATATAGCTGACCACTTTATGTGCTACAACATAATCTTCTGTAAAATTTGTCAAAGACCAAAAATTGTCTTTGGTATTCGAATATGTAAAACCCAAATCATATTTTGATCTAAAAGAATATCCCAGATTTAAATTTCTTGTTGTTGATGGCTTTAAAAATGGATTCCCTAAATAATTCTCGTAAGCATGATAAATCCCTAAAGAGGGGTTTATAAATCTATATAAAGGCCTGTTGAAATACTCGGAATAAGCAAAACTTATTTTGTTTTCTTTATCAATATTATACGTTGCATTTAGTGATGGAAATAATTTCAAGTATTTATCATCTATATCTTTATGAACTGTATCAGTAACATAACCGTTTATTAATGTATTTTCAAGTTTAAATCCAACCTGAAGATTCAATTTCCCAAAGCTCTTTTTGAAATCTGAAAATATAATTTGTCTGTTTTCAATGTATTTACAAATTGGTGATAAAGACAAATCCTGTACATAATCTGCATCATATTTTCTAAAGTGCCTTATGTCATAATCTGATTCAATGTATATCCATTTTCCCCCAACAGTAAATTCGAATAAACTCGTAGGAACGTGATACAAACCATTTAGGGTATATATATTCAGATCTGTACGTCCGTCATGATATACCGTATAATTACGATTGGGTATTCCTACACCATTTATATCATAATCCTGACCATACGTGTTTTGATTATAATCCCAAGGTCTTTGAAGCCAATCTGCTTCGATTGTTAAAAATTCATTACTCCTAAAGTCATGCCTTAACAGAGCATTCAAAGAATTCCGTTTAAGGTTCGAAATCAATCTCTTACTCCCTATATAATATTTATCCAGTTGGTTCGAAGTATTATAGATATCTATATTCGTTTTAGTGTCTAATATATTCTCATAGGTATCATTCATTGATGAGACATCTATTTTTGTCTTTTCAGAAATCTTATATTGTACATCAATAAAGGTCACAAAACTATTAAAGTCATAATCTGTTGTTCCTGTACCAATAAATGATAAATCAGGAAAAAAAGTACTCACATCATTTTCTCTAAAAAATTTTTCCCGCCCATAACTTATGCTCGAATTGACTTTCCATCTTCCTCGATTGTAGACTAGATTTATGCTATTGTTAAAACTTGGAAACTTATGCTGTTTATACGCTGACTTTATTGCACCACCAAAATATTCACCTGAATCTTCTGTCTGACTTGGTTCTTTTATAGAAATGCCTGTCTGTGAAAAACATAAAAACGGAATGAACAGCAAGCAAAATAATTTATATTTCATGTACAATTTGTATTTTTATTGATTATCCTTTGCAGCCTTTTCCAAGATGTTATTCTTGAAAAATGGCTGTAAGAATATCTTCTTTTGCAATAATTTTGTTTAATATTTTTTTATTGTGCTTCAAATTATTTCCTTCAAGCATATTTTGGTGCTCCCCTTTTCCTGTTATATAGCTAACTGTTTCAAAATTTTCTTCCCATTGTTTATTTTCATTATTTTCTGTCTTTACTAACACTAATTCGGTCGGTAATTTGTTTGTGTATTTCATATGCATCAAATAATTGATATACCCTATTTTCTTTTCTTTTGCCTGGGCTACTATTTCCTGCATATTTTCATTGATTTCCGTTCCTAAATCAAATCCATCAGCTGATAATTCTATATTTAGTTTTTCTTCATCCAGAATTACAGAATCAAACATTATGATTCTGGATACATTTCTATTTAGCACATTTGTTAGATAGTTTGCTACGTCATATGACAGAATCCCTCCAGCTGACCAACCAAATAAAACGATGTCACCATCTTTTTGAATTTCATTGATTGTATTAGCATAATAAGCCGCCACATTAGCTTCATTTTCCATGAAATTGAAGGAGATGATTCTAGAATCTTCATTATTTTGAAATAAGTCCATGTATGCAGTTCCATAACCAGCTATTGGTGGAAAAGCAAATACTGTATTTTGAGAATGGCTATTTCCGTATTCATAAAAATCTTTATTCGAATCAAAAACAGTATTCAAATGGTGTTTTAATACCTCAGCAATGGCATTAAAACGAAACAGCAAGTCCACAGGATAATTTGTTGAAAATTCTTTATTCATTCTAATTATTGCATTTATTGCCAAAATGCTATTACCTCCCAACTGAAAGAAATTATCGGTAACCCCTACTTTTTCCAGGCCTAGAATTTCTTGCCATATTCCTGCCATTTTCTTTTCAGTTTCATTTCTTGGCTCTACATATTCTGCTCTTATGATATCATCTCCGCTAATGTTAGGAAGTGCTTTACGATCTGTTTTTCCATTAGGTGTCAATGGTAAACTATCAAGAACCACATAAAATGAAGGCACCATATATTCTGGCAACTTCCCTAAAAGATAATTTCTTATAGCTGCTTTGTCTATGTTGGCTTCACATGCATAATAGGCTACTAATACCTTTTCTGCATTTACTTCTTTTGCCTCAACAGCTACTTGTTTTATATCTTCTGAGTATTGTAAAAAGCAGGTCTCGATTTCTCCTAGTTCTATTCTGAATCCTCTTATTTTTACTTGATGGTCATTTCTGCCCAAAAATTCAATATTCCCATCTGGCAACCATCGTCCTAAATCTCCAGTATCATACATTCTGCTACCTGATTTAAACGGATTGTCAATGAATTTCTCTGTAGTAAGTTCTGGCTTATTCAAATAACCTCTGGATACACCTGCTCCTGATACATATATTTTACCAAACACCCCTGTTGGTACTGGTTGCAGTTTTTGATCTAAAATATATATTTGAGAGTTGGAAATTGGTTTCCCAATTGGGATCGATAGATAGTCTTTTTTCTTAATTTGAAAATATGTACTATAGGTAGTATCCTCTGAAGGACCATATAAGTTATATACTTCTATTTGATCTAATGGCAATCTTTGTATTATGTTGTGAGATATTGGCTCTCCCGCCATATTTAAAATCCCCACTGATTCAAATGAAACTCCATTATCTAAAAGTTGATTTACTACAGATGGAACCGTATTTACTAATACATTCTTGTCTTTGTCTATATGGTTTTTAATTTCTAAACCATTCTTTAATAGTTTTATTTTTTTACCTATTGATAGTGTATAGAATATTTCAAAAACTGATAAATCAAAACAATAAGAAGTTACCGCATATACTGTCTCAAATTTATTAATGTCGAATTCTGCATTTGACCAATGAATTAGTGCTACTGCATTTCTATGCTCAATCATAACCCCTTTAGGATTACCTGTTGTCCCAGAAGTGTAAATGATATACGCTAAATCATTTGCCGTATTGGTTCTTTCAATATTTGATTTAGAGTACTCCTCTTGACTATTATAAAATAATTCAAGTACATTTTCGTCGATTACTATTTTACAATTACTGTCTTTCTCTATATAATCTATTCTTTCCTGAGGATATGAAGGATCTATTGGTACATAAGCAGCTCCAGACTTTAAAATACCCAAGAGTGTGATAATCATTTTCTCGCTTCGATCTAATTTGATACCTATTAAATCGTCGGTTTTGATTTTGTAATTCTCTCTTAAATAACTGCCTAGCTGATTGGCTTGTTCATTAAGTTCTTCGTAAGTAAGTTCTTTTTCTTCAAAAACAACTGCGATATGATCCGGTGTTTTATCAACCTGATATTCAAACAAATCTATCATGGTTTTATCTTGCGGATATTCTGCCGAAGTATTGTTAAATTCTAACAATAATTTTGTTTCCTCTGCAATTGTTAAGTAATCTAACTCTTCTATAGATTGCTTAGGATCATAAATTACTTCATTGAATACATTTTCAAGATGACCAAATATAGAACCTATGAATAATGAGTCGTATATATCTGAATTATAATCAATGTTAAGGATTAGCTGTTCAGTTTCAACAAAAGTAAAAGTGACGTCTAACTTTGATGTTTTATTATCAAAATCAAAACCTTCTACTTCTAATCCTGTTAAAGCGGTATTGTTTGATATATTTTTTAATTGAGTTTGGTTTTGAAGCACAACTAATACATCAAACAAAGCTGAGCGACTCAAATCTCTCTTTAGATTCAGATTCCCCACCAATTCATCGAATGAATAGTCTTGGTGTTCGTAAGCATTTAAGAGTGTTTCTTTTTCTTTATTTAAAATATCTAAAAAGTCATCCCCTTGTTCAAACTTTGTTCGAATGGCTAGTGTGTTAAGATAAAGTCCGATTTGGTTTTCTAAATCTGGGTGTTCCCTCCCCGCTATAGGTGTACCAATAATAATGTCATCTTGGTTGGTGTATCTGTATAGCAAAGTTTTGATACCTGCCATTAATGTCATAAACAAAGTAACATCTTGCTCTTTTGAAAAAGTTTTTAGTTTTTCTAAAAATTCACTAGAAAATTCACGTGATTTATTATCCCCATTATAAGTTTGAACCAACGGTCTTCTCTTGAAGCTAGGAAGTTCTAATACCGGTAATTCTCCTGTGAATTGGTTTAACCAAAATTCTTTAGACTTTTGATATTTCTCTTGCTGAATCTCTTCATTAATCCATACCGCATAATCTTTGTAATGGATGTTTAAATGTGGTAAGTCTACAGTAGTTCCTTGAAGTATTGCATTGTATGTTTTTACAACTTCCGACATTATTAGTTGCATAGACCATCCATCGCCAATTATATGATGCATGCTAAGGAAAAAGACATGCTCGTTTTCTTGTAATTTGATTAAAGAAGCTCTTAACAATGGTGCTTGTTCAAGATTAAAAGCAATAGCATTCTGTTCCTCCAAATACTGCAAAACAGCACTTTCCTGTCTTTCTTGATTTGTAAAATCTTTTTCTGCTACTTCAAAATTAATCTCATTTGCGGGTGTTATATATTGATGTACTTTCCCCTCTGAATTGTTTCTAAAGCTTGTTCTTAATACCTCATGTCGTTGTATTAATAAACTAAATGTTTCTTTAAATTTATCTGTATCTATATCACCTATTAGCTTTATGGCCGTAGGCATATTATAGGCCAAAGAACCTCCTTCTAACTGACTCAATATCCAAAATCTATATTGAGAAGCCGTCAAAGGATAGCTGTCCATAACAGGCGCTTGTGGTATGGCTATAAACTCATTTTGATTCAGCTCTTTGCATAGAGATTCTATTGTTGGGCTAGAGAAGAAACTCTTAAACGATACCGTTTTATTTAATTGTTTGCTTAGTCTATTAATGACTTGTGCCACAATAAGACTATGCCCGCCTAATTCGAAGAAATTATCAGTAATACCCACTTTTTCAAGACCTAGAACTTCTTGCCATATTTCTGCCATGCATTGTTCTGTCTCATTTCTTGGCTCTACATATTCTCTTCGGATAATGTCTTCTCCACTGATACTTGGTAGCGCTTTACGATCTATTTTTCCATTTGGTGTCAATGGCAAACTATCAAGAACTACAAAAAATGAAGGCACCATATATTCCGGTAACTTTCCTAAAAGATAGCTTCTTAGCGCTGCTTTGTCAATTTCAGCATTGGTTACATAATAGGCAACCAATAGTTTCTCTCCATTTACTTCTTTTGCTTGAACTACTACTTGCTTTAAATCAGATGAATACTGTAAAAGATTAGTTTCTATTTCTCCTAATTCTATTCTGAATCCTCTTATTTTTACCTGATGGTCGTTTCTGCCTAAGAACTCAATATTCCCGTCTGGCAGCCATCGCCCTACATCTCCAGTATCGTACATTTTAGTACCTGTAATAAATGGGTTTTCAATGAACTTTTCGGCAGTGAGTTCCGGTTTATTCAAATAGCCTCGAGTCACACCTGCTCCAGATATGTATATTTTACCTGCAACTCCCAATGGTGTTGGCAACAAAGTACTATTCAGTATATACACCTGTGTATTTGAAATTGGACGACCTATACTAAATGGCATATTCTTGTTAAACAAAAATTCTATCGAAGTTACGGTAGTTTCAGTAGGCCCATATTTATTGTAAAAATCACAAATAGAACTCCAAGATTCTGCCAGTTTCTCTGGACAAATATCACCTCCTGAAAGAACTCTCTTCAAACTAAATTTATTAGAAGGTTTTAATTTACTTACTACTGATGGTACGGAATGGAAGTGAGTAATTTTATTTTCGAAGACAAATGCATCTAATTCATTTTCATCCAATAATACTTTCCTTGGCAAAATATATAAACTCGCTCCATTCAAGAGTGCTAAGAATGTTTGCTCTACTGATGCGTCAAAAGAAAAGTTTGAAAGTTGAAGAATTCTCTCTTTTTCATCTATTTTGAACTGCTTAGTTTGCGAATTTATTAAGTTGATAACGTTTTTATGCTCCACCATCACCCCTTTTGGATTACCTGTAGTTCCAGAGGTATAAATAATATAAGCTAAATCTCCCGAAGCATTTATTTTTCCAGCATTGACAAAAGAGTATTCTTGTTTGTTTTTATCAAGTAATCCAAAAATATCCTCATCAATCACAATTTTGCAATTACTGTCTTTTTCAATATACTCTATTCTCTCTTGAGGATACGAAGAATCGATTGGTACATAAGCCGCTCCGGATTTTAATATTCCCAAAATTGCTATAATTATTTTCTCGCTTCGTTCTAGTTTTATTCCAACTAAATCACCAGATTGAATTGCATAGCTTTTTCTTAAATAGTCTGCCAGTTGATTGGCTTGCTCGTTAAGCTCTTTATAGGTAAGTTCTTTTTCCTCAAAAACAACTGCAATATTATCTGGGGCTTTTTCAAGCTGTTCTTCAAACAAATCTATGATTGTTTTTTCTTCTTGGTAATCTGCCGAAGTAGCATTAAAATCTAATACCAATTTTACTTTCTCTGAAGCGGTTAAATAATCTAACTCTTCTATAAATTGTGTAGGATTATCGGTTCCTTCATTAAATAGATTTTCAAGATGATTGAATATAGAATCTATCAAAAATGAATCGTATATATCCGTATTATAATTGATATTAAGAAGCAACTGCTCTGTTTCTACAAAAATAAAACTGATATCGAATTTTGATGTTTTACTCTCAAAATCAAAACCTTCTACTTCTAATCCTGTTAAACCTGTATTGTTTGTTAAGCTTTTTAATTGAGCTTGATTTTGTAACACTATTAGCACGTCAAACAAAGCTGAACGACTCAGATCTCTCTTTAAATTCAGATTTCCTACCAATTCATCAAATGAATAATCTTGATGCTGGTAAGCGTTTAAGAGTGTTTCTTTTTCTTTATTTAAAATATCTAAAAAAGTATTATTCTGCTCAAACTTAGTTCGAATGGCTAGTGTATTAAGGAAAAGTCCCAGCTGATTTTCTAAATCCGGGTGTTCTCTACCTGCTATAGGCGTACCAATAATAATATCATCTTGGTTGGTGTATCTGTACAACAAAGTTTTGATACCTGCCATTAATGTCATAAACAAAGTAACATCATGCTCTTTTGAAAAAGTTTTTAGTTTTTCTAAAAATTCGCTTGAGAATTCATATAATTTAATGGCACCATTATAGGTTTGAACCAAAGGCCTTTTCTTGAAACTAGGAAGTTCTAATGTTGGTAATTCTCCTTTTAATTGGTTTAACCAAAACTCTTTAGACTTTTGATATTTTTCTTGTTGAATCTCTTCATTAATCCATACCGCATAATCTTTATAATGAATGTTTAAATGTGGTAAATCGACAGTAGTTCCTTGAACTATTGCATTATATGTTTTTACAACTTCTGAAATTATTAGTTGTATAGACCATCCATCACCAATTATATGATGCATACATAAAGAAAAAATATGCTCGTTGTCTTGTAATTTAATCAAAGAGGCTCTGATTAAAGGAGCTTGTTCCAGATTAAAAGCAATATTATTCTGTTCATGTAAATATTGTGCAACAACCACCTCTTGATCTTCTTGATTTGTGAAATCTTTTTCTGTTACCTCAAAGTTAATTTCACTTACAGGCGTTATAAATTGACGTATTTGTCCCTCTGAATTGTTTCTAAAACTTGTTCTTAATACTTCATATCGATAGATTAATAAACTAAATGTTTCTTTAAATTTATCTGTATCTATATCACCAATTAATTTTATAGCCGTTGGCATGTTATAAGCCAAAGAACCTCCTTCTAACTGACTCAATATCCAAAATCTATATTGAGAAGCCGTCAGGGGATAGCTATCCATAACAGGTGCCTGAGGTATTCCTTCATAATCATTTTGGCTCAAGGTTTCACACATAGCATCGATTGTGGGATTAGAAAAGAAATCCTTGAAGGATACCGTTTTGTTCAATTGCTTGTTAACCCTATTAATAACTTGCGCCACAATAAGGCTATGTCCGCCTAATTCAAAGAAATTATCGGTAATCCCTACTTTTTCAAGACCTAGAACTTCTTGCCATATTTCGACCATTTTTTGCTCTGTCACATTTCTTGGCTCAACATATTCTCTTCGAATTATATCTTCTCCATTAATGCTTGGTAATGCATTGCGATCCGTTTTCCCATTTGGAGTCAGTGGTATCTGTTCCAAAAGCACATAAAATGCAGGGATCATGTAGTCAGGCAACTTTGTTTGAAGGTAGTCCCTAATTTCAGCCTTGTCTATTTCGATGTCCGAAACATAATAGGCAACCAATACTTTTTCTCCATTTACTTCTTTAACCTGAACTACCACCTGCTTTAAATCAGATGAATACTGTAAAAGACTAGTCTCTATTTCCCCTAATTCAATTCTATATCCTCTTATTTTTACCTGATGGTCATTTCTACCCAAAAATTCAATAGTACCATTCGGAAGCCAACGCCCCAAATCACCGGTATCATACATTTTAGTACCAGATATAAACGGATTGGCTATAAATTTCTCCGACGTAAGTTCTGGCTGATTTAAATATCCTCTTGAAACACCCGCACCAGATAAATACAACTTACCACTTACGCCAATAGCAACTGGCTGTAAATTTTGATCTAATATGTAAGCTTGACTGTTTGGAATAGGTTTACCAATTGGGATTGTGGTATACTTTTCATTCTGAATATCAAAAGTTGTCGAAAAAGTTGTGTTTTCTGTAGGTCCATAACCATTTACGATTTTTATGGACGGATTACTTTCAAAAACTTTTTGGGTATGTTTTGGAGATACTACATCTCCTCCAACAATCAATTGACTGATGCTTTCAAAAAATTTAACGTTATTCTCTACCACACTATTAAACCAAGATGCAGTCATCCAAAGACTATTAACCTTATTCGTTTTAACGATATTTTCCAGTCTGGATAAATCAAGTAAATCATCTTGACTTGTTAGTACTAATGTTGCTCCATTTAGTAAAGTTCCAAAAAACTCTATCGTTGTGGCATCAAAGGATATTGAACCTGTACTTAGTAAAATACTATCTGTATTCAATGGGAAATAAGAACAAGGTTTTACTAATCTAATGACATTGTGATGCTCGACCATCACTCCTTTTGGATTTCCGGTTGAACCAGATGTATAAATTATATAGACTAAATCCGATGGTGCATTTATAGGCTCTAGATTTTCTGTTTTATATCTAAATCTTTGTAAATTAAAAATCATGAGTTCATCCTCATCAATAATAGCTTTACAATTCGTGTCTTCTTCTATGTAATCTATTCTTTCCTGCGGATAATCCGAGTCAATAGGAACGTAAGCGGCTCCTGATTTTAGCACTCCTAAGATTGCAATAATCAATTGTTCGCTTCTATTTAATTTTATACCCACAAGATCATCTGGCTTGATATCGTAGTTCTCTCTTAAATAACAGGCAAATTGGTTCACTTTTTCGTTAAGCTCCTTATATGTCAATGTCGATTCCTCAAAAACAATTGCTGTATTATTTGGTGTTTTGACAACCTGCTCTTCAAATAAATTTACAATCGTTTTATCCTTTGGGTATTCTACTGAAGTAGCATTAAAATCTACTACTAGCTGATTTATTTCATTTGGCGATAAATAATTTATTCGTGAAATAGAAACGTTCGGTTCTGCAATAACTCCTTGCAATATCGTACCAAAATGCTCTGTTATTTTTTCTATAAATTCTATAGTATAAATATCAGTATTGAATGTTAAGTTGAGATTTAATTCATTGCCAAACTCATCAAATGTAAACTCTAAGTCGTATTTGATAAGCAGATTTTGTTTATTTTGATACTGTTGGATCGTGATGCCTTCCAGCTCTTGTGAACTACTGCCGTAACTATCCATGTTCTGTAATATTAACATAACATCAAATAATGGACTGCGGCTTACATCTCTTTTTAAGTTTAAATTTTCGATTAATTCATCAAATGGATAGATCTGATGTTCATAGGCTTCCAATGTCCTATTTTTAACATTCAATAATAAATCAATAAAGCTGTCTTGCCCATCAAATTGAGTTCGTAGTGCTAATGTGTTTAAATAAAGCCCCATTTGATTTTGCAAATCCGAGTGTGGTCTTCCTCCAATTGGACTACCTATTATAATATCATTTTGATTTGTATATCTATAAAATAATAGGTTCAACAAACTTGTTAATCCCATGAATAGTGTACACTCCTGAGATTGACATAAATTTGAAAACTCTTTTAAAATTTCAGTATTAAAACTTCTTTTTACTATGCCTCCATGAAATGTTTTTGTTAGTGGCCTTGTTTTATATATCGGTAAATCCAGTATCGGAATAGTATTCTGAAATTGTTTTAACCAGTATTCCTTATGTGCTGTATTACCATCTCTTAACTGGTTTTGCTGCCAAGCTGCATAATCTTTATATTGAATTTGTAACGGAAGTAATGGATTAGAAAGTTTTTTTGTAAATGCATCATATAAAACAAATAACTCATTAATCATTAATTGTATAGACACACCATCACTAATTATATGATGAATTACCAATACAAAAACAAAAGTGTCATTTGAAGTTTTTATCAACTTAGCACGAACTAAGCAATCTTTTGATAAATCAAATGAAAATTTTAGTTCTTTTTCAATAAGGTCATTTATATTTTCGCCAAGACCATTATTGCTTAAGTCTTCTACATTAAACCTAAAATCAAGATCTTTGCTATCAACAATTCGTTGTCTTACTTCAGCATTTTCAGTTTCAACAAAAACGGTTCTTAAAGATTCATGACGTTCAAGTATGGTCTGGAATGCTTTTTCCAGTGCCTCAATATTTAAGTCACCTTTGAATTCAAATACACTAGGGATGTTATAAACGGTGTTTTGTTCCTCTAATTGACATAGAAGCCACAAGCTTTTTTGCGATGAAGATACGATGTAACTTTCCTGTTGATCAACATTTGGAATAGCAATGTGATTGTCACTTGAGCTTTGTGAAAATTTAATGAAATCAATTATTTTTTGTTTGTTTAATTTAATTTCCTCTAATAGCTCTTGAGTCAGGACTCCTTTAGGAGCATTAATGTCCAGTTTATCTCCAGACAAATTAAGTTTTATATTTGAAGCTCTTAATTTTTTGAGTAATGTTTGCATCGCTTTATCTTATTATATACTTGTCGGTAATGATTCCCTAAATTGTTTTTAATTACGGGTTACATAATTTTTCACAAATTCATTTTTTAGTAAAAACTTGTATTAACCCGCTTTTATCAGTGCCATCTGTGTCCCTTTTTTAGACCAAACTATAGCTCTCTACTTTTTTCTTACTATACAATATCTCTTTTTCCCCAAATAGTCTTTCCGTAATTATTCCCCTCAAATTACATTCGTCAATAAGGCGATTAGACTGAATAATAGGATTGGATTCATCCGTGTATTTTATACTACTAATGAATTCACACCAAGGTTCCTGCCCCATGGCATACACATAAACTTCTAACGGGTTAAATACATCTACTAAATGCATTCCTCTTGCAAAATCAGATCCGGCTAATCTTCTCGATTGATCATGTTCTTTTGATAATTCATTAACAACTAGAGGACCATATAACCAGGTTAATGGTGCGCCATCACATTCCATACCCAGAAAAATAACATCTACATTACCCATTAAACTTTGGGTATGCTCGTATAATTTCTTTTCTAAAATCCTTGAATCTGCTGCAAAAAGTAAAGAGAATTCAGAGATCTCAACATGATAACAAAGTTTTGCCTTAATGTCTAAATCACTATGCTCCCCTGTAAAAGGGATACCTGTAATCTTGCAATCTGAAAAATTTACAGTCGAGAATTCTTCAATTTCAATAATATTATTAAAGCCTATATTATTAAACATTAGTTTTAAAGATGGGTCTTGTAGATGCCCTCCTCCAGAACGTGGTACAATAATGTTTTTGATCTTATGTCTAAGTGGCAGAAGTGTTTCAAGTAAAATATGATCTTGATGATTATGAGTAATCAAAACATAATCAATCTGTTCCGGCAATTCATAGTCAGAGAAATGTTCTACACTTGATTCGTATCCGTAGTAACTAATTAATGGGTCTACAAGTATGCTTACCTCTTTTGTTTCAATTAATATACAAGCATGACCAAAATACCTCATTCTAATTTTATCCCCTTCATACTTAACATAAGGAACTGATGGTGTTTCAGTAAAAAACGATTTAAATAATCCTTCATCTGTTTCATTTAAATCACCCAACAATTCTCTTATTTCATTATAAGGCCGTGGGGTTCTCTTCATTTTACTTAACTCATCAATAAATGTATGTTCAAAAGGCATATCCAAATGCAATACATCTTTCTCATCTAATCTTGGTGTACTTAGACAAAAAGGGCGTGAATCATTATTTGTAACCCACAATGCCAAACTTTGATTGTTTTTATTATAGAATTTACTTTTATATAAAAGCTGCTCATAAAATCTAAAGGAAGGATTACCATTTAAATCATATATCAATTCTACGTAGCCTTTCAAGATATCCGGTACATTTTTATATAATCCTTCTAATGACTGTCCTTTGGCTTCTTTATTCAGCATTAAAACCAACTTTCTAATTGCCATTGAAAGACTAATCAACTCTTTCTGATTTACAAAAGTTGATTCCAGCAATTTTCTGACATCCTCAGATCTATCCCCACTATAATCCATAAAAGGCCCTCCTAACATTTTAGGATCTTTTACAGCTTCATCATGCACTGCTGGACATTCAATATAAGAGTTCATTATTTCAATATGTCTTTTTGTAACATTCATCGATGCCGTTCCTGGCGATATTAGATGAGCCCAAGCATACCATCTTTCTATTAAAGGCTCTATAACTACGTTTGGCTTTAAATAAACTAATCCTTCCATTTGAAATATTATTAATGATTTATTTTTTATTAACTGATTATTTGTTCAGCATTTCCTGATTAACTACCTGTTCTTTTTCTTTCCTCTTCATTACCGGTATTTCTGTTTACAATTTTTGCCTTTTTGCTTCCAAGTCTATAATTTAGGTACAGTTGTATATACCTGCTGTCATTGTAAAGGCTGTACTCCTGATAAACTCCGTTTACGGTTGGATTAAATTTTATTTTTTCTGTTCTAAAAATATCATTGGCTTTCAGTGATATTCTTAGATCATTGTTAAGCAATAAATATTGAATAGTTAATGAGGTAGAACTTGATGCGTCTAACTTTACAAATCCTTCTGTTTTTGGAAAAACATACCAATAATTAAGGTTAAACAAGAAGGTTTTTTTATCATTTAAGATGAAATCGTTATTCGTTGATAATTTCAAATTAAAACCTTCAACTCCTTTTGTTGATTCTATTAAAGATTTTGATTTTGTGTAATTAAAATCAGCCGTATTGTTACTTGTCCATCGCTTAAATTTGTTAAAAACATAGATTTCCGCAATCCCTAATCTTTCCATATTAAAGATATTTTGGTTAATTATTCGAACAACATTTGTCTCAGGATCTGGTGTTGATATTTGCATGAATACATTTTTATCATGACTATAATAAAATTTGCTTTCAAGCTTTTTATAAGAATAAATAAACTCAAAATTATCCGCAAAGGAAGGCTGCAATAAAGGATTGCCCTGAATACTCTGAAACGGATTTATATAGGCTATATTGGGGTTTAATTGAGCAAAATTAGGTCGGTCTATTCTTCGGCTATAGCTAAATCTGTATACAGAATTAGGCTGAGGTGTGTATGAAATATTAAAGGAAGGAAATAACTTTGTATAATTATTATTTACTGATTGATCTAAATCTACATCATACGATTTTGCCTGAGTATTTTCAACTCTCAATCCGATTTGGGATTCTAAATTATTACTAAACTTTTTATTTCCTGATAAATATACTGCCTGTACATTTTCTTTATATCCAAATTCAAAGTTTGATAATGGCATATCGGTTACAGGTACATCTGTAAAATCACTATTGAATGCAGAAATTAAATTTTTTGTGTCTGAAAAAGAAATTTTCCCCCCAAAACTAAGATTAACCCATGCTATCGGTAATTCAAAATCAATTTTACTTGAAAAATTATTGATACTTTGATTATTATTATTAATTCCTTTAAAAAATTGTTCTTTAGGTGGATTATACTCTTCCGAAGTCCCTTCATATGGTCTTGAATCGTCGCTTCCATAATTAAAATAATCTAAATTCACGACCATTTTTCCCCCTTTTTGATTTATCTTATATTCATTAAATAAATTTATTGAATGGAGTGTTGGTCTTAAAAAGGCATATCCAACGGAGGTTATATTTTGTTTAACTTCATTAGTATCATTATCATAAATCAACAAACTTCTGGTTGCATCAGTATTTGTTTTATTCAGATTAGTGAGATATTGAAAACCAAAAGTCCATTTGGGTGTAGCTGCATATTGCATGCTGAAAATTCCATTAAGCATTTTATGCTTTTTTTGGAGAGGGTAATCTAAAGCCCATAATTCATCAGCAAAGTGGATGCGGCTCTCTTGTTCCAGATAGATTCCGCCATTCCTATAATTCAATGAAGCTGACATACTTAACTTATTCTGATTGTATATAAAATTGCTTGTTAATGATCCTTCTCCATCGTGTTGCCTGTGCAGATAGCCACTCCCAAGAGAGAGATTCCAAGAATCTTTTTTGGACTTTTTTAACTTGATATTTACCAATCCGCTATTTCCTAAAGCCTCATATTTAGCTGGTGGTGTTGTAATTACTTCGATACTTTTGATGTTCTCTGAAGGAATTGATTTTAATAAATTTGTCAATTCTTCTTGTCCAAGCTCAATCATTTTATCGTCTATCAAAACTCTTACTGTACTCTTACCTATTATGGTGATAGTCTCATTCTGAATTTGTATTCCGGGTGTAATTTTTAATGCATCCAGAGCATCGCCACCCGCAGTGCTTATAGTGTTTTCTACGTTAAAAACCAGTCGGTCAACTTTACGATCTACGATTTCTTTCTTTTTAGAAATTACAACTGTCTCTAATTCTTGTACCTGATTTATTATTATTACCCCTAAATCCAGATTTGAATTCAATTCTATCTCCTTTGTATATAAAACAGAATTAAATTGATTGATTTTCAATTTGTATAAACCCGCTTTATATTCTAATACAAACTCACCTTTTTCATTTGTTACTTGACTTTTTACAGGAACAGTCTCATTTTCAAAAAGGACAACTTCAGCAAAATCTACAGGAATATTTTCTGTAGTAACCACTTTCCCGGATATTTTGACTTGTGCTGTTAATACGTTACTTAAAATAAATGCAATAAATAAAAACCGATTCATTTGTAATTTTTGTTTTATTAGTATTTTAATTTTAACCCGTTGGATGTAATTCCAGAAAAAATATTCAACGCATAGAAACATAGCTTAAAACTTAAGATGCTTTTAAGAATTTATTTTTTCGAATAGGGCTTAATAGCACCCTGCGGATTTCGATTTTATAAATTATATGGTGAAATTTTCAGATTCTTCAATCGAAATATTCTCTTCATTACTTGTGCTATACAATATTGTATTTTCTAAAAGCAGTGCTAATTCTTCAAGTATAATATTGTTAAACAAATCGATGATTGATAATTTGACATTAAACTGTTTATGAATTATACTAATCAATTTTGTAGCGTTCAGACTATGCCCTCCCAACTCAAAAAAACTGTCAGTAACTCCTACTTTTTCAACTCCAAGAATTTCTTGCCATATTTCGGCTATTTTTTGCTCAATTTCATTTCTTGGTTCCACATACTCTTTTCTGATAATGTCTTCTTCATTAATGCCTCGCAAAGCGCTGCGATCAATTTTTCCGTTAGCTGTTAATGGTAAGTGTTCCAGAACCACAAGAAAGGAAGGAACCATATATTCCGGTAGTTTGGTATGGAGATAGCGGCGAATTTCTGTTTTGTCAATTACAGCGTCCGAAACATAATAAGCAACTAATGCTATCTCTCCATTTACATATTGCGGCTGAACCACAACTTGTCGTAAATGTGTCGAAAATTGCAAAAGAGTAGTTTCTATTTCTCCCAGCTCAATTCTAAAACCTCTTATTTTTACCTGATCATCGTTTCTACCTAAAAATTCGATATTTCCGTCAGGCAACCATCTTCCTAAATCTCCGGTATCATACATTCTTGTATTTGATATGAATGGATTTTCAATAAATTTTTCGGCTGTAAGCTCCGGTTTGTTCAGATAGCCGCGGGTAACTCCGGCACCGGAAATATATATTTTACCCAAAACGCCTAATTGAGTTGGCAGCAGGTTATTATCCAGAATATAAACCTGCGTATTTGAAATTGGTTTGCCAATACAAAATGTCTCGTTTTTATTATAAAGAAGCTCAATCGAAGTAACTGCCGTTTCGGTTGGCCCGTATTCGTTATAAAAATCACAAACAGAACTCCATGATTCGGCTAGTTTGATAGAACAAATGTCACCTCCCGCAATAACTCTCTTTAAATTAAAACGACTGTCTGGTACTATTTTTTCTAAAACAGACGGCACTGCATGAAGATGTGTAATTTCATTTTTCAAAATAAATTCTTCAAAAACATCCGCTTCGAGTAATACTTCTCTTGGAATAATATGCAAACTTGCTCCGTTTAAAAGCGCCAGAAAAATTTGCTCTACTGACGCATCAAAAGTGTAATTTGAAAGCTGAAGTATTTTTTCGTTTTCGTCTATTTTAAACTCTTTTGTCTGCGAAATTATCAGGTTAACTACATTCGTATGTTCGACCATCACTCCTTTTGGATTTCCTGTGGTTCCCGAAGTGTAAATGATGTAAGCTAAATCTTTTGAACCGTTTATTTTTTCAATATTCGCATCCAGATATTCGTGCTGATTTTTATAAAACGCTTCTAATACATCTTCATCAATTACAATTTTGCAATTGCTGTCCTTCTCTATATAATCTATTCTCTCCTGAGGGTAAGCAGGATCTATAGGCACATAAGCAGCTCCGGATTTTAGTGTACCTAAAACGGCCAAAATCATTTTTTCGCTTCGTTCGAGTTTAACTCCAATTAAATCATCTGCTGCAATTTGATACTGATTTCTCAAATAACTTCCTAATTGATTGGCTTCTGTATTGAGTTCATTATACGTTAATTCGGTATCTTCAAAAACAACCGCAATATTATTCGGCGTTTTTCCTACTTGTTCTTCAAATAAATCAATAAGAGTTTTATGCTCTGGAAAATCAGATTTGGTGTCGTTAAATCCGTATACGATATCATGAAATTTAGCTTCGTTTAGAATCGAAAACTGTGAAATCTTTTTCTCAGGAACATCAACAAATTGTTCCAAAAGGTAGAAGAATGTATCCATCATAGAATAAATAAACTCTTGGCTAAACACACCTGCTTTGTAATCCAATTCAAGTTCAATAGCATCCAATACATCAAAAAACGTAAATGACAAATTAAATCTTGAAAATGTAGAAGTTTGATTAATCTCTTCTTCAATCTCAAATGGCAGATCATTTTTACTGGCCAGTCCCGCTCTATTATTCTGATTTTGCAATACAACCATTACATCAAAGAATGATTTTTTATTAGCTACTTTTAGATCATTTAATATCAAATCATAAGGATACACTTGATATTCTAATGCCTTCAAAATAGTATTCATCTCATCGGCGACACAATCAGTAAAGTTTTTATCAGCATCTATTTCTGTATAAATAGGAAGGGTATTGATAAACATACCAATTGTTGACTCAAACTCTTTTTTAACTCTTCCAGAAACAGCTGTACCAATCACAAAATTTTCCTGAGCCAATCTATATAAAGATATTCTCACTGAGGAAATTAATATGCTGAATAGCGTTACTCTGTTTTTATTGGCAAAGTCTGCCAATTTATCTTTCAGATTTTTATCAATACTAAAATTTAATCGGGAACCTTCAAAAGTTCCAACATTAGGATTTCCTAATTTTAAATTTGAATTAATATTTCTTAATTTATCTTTCCAATAGTCTGCGTATGATTCTATTTTCTCGATATGCAGGTTTTCTTTCAGCCAGTTTAGATAATCAAAATAATCATTTTTGCTAGCTGCGCGAACATATACCTGACTCATAATTTGCTTATAAACAGACACAAAATCTTTTATAAAAACTCCTGTAGACCAACCGTCGAATATGATGTGATGAAAAACAAATATTAACTTATAGTTGTTTTCATCAATTTGAAGTACAGATGCCTGAAACAATGGGCCAAATTCTAAATCGAACTTAATATTTTGAATTTCGTTCTTTTTCTCTTCCCCGATAAGAGGGTCGTTATTAGAACAAAAAGTAAAAAAATGGTCAATATTTATATTCTCAATCTCATTTATTTTCTGACGGACAGTTCCGTTCTCATCCGTAAAGAAAGTCGATCGCAGACAGGCATGCATCTTGATTAACTCGTGAAGTGTTTCTTTAAAAACTTCAACATTCAAACTTCCTTTGGCATTATAGGTTAAAGTGATATTATAAATTGACTGCATAGAATTATCGACCAAAGATTCAATCCACATTCTTTGCTGTGAGTTTGATGCTTCAAGAGTTTCAAAAATCAATTCATCATTCTTAGGAAGTGCTATAAAATCACTTTCACCTTTTGCCTGAACCGCTTGTTTAATAAGATTTACAATTTCATTAATCTCGTAGCAGTTAAACAAATCATCGAATGTTATTGTTATCTCAAAAAGTTCATTAATCCTATTTATAAACTGAACTCCAACAATAGAATTCCCACCTAATTCAAAAAAATCGTCCGTAAGAGTTAGACTGTCATTTTTTAAAACTTCTTTTAGAATATTCACAACAATTTCTTCCTCACTCAAATTTTCGGTTAGCAATTGTGGCTTTTCAACTTCAGGTTTCGTGTTTAGATTACCAAACAGTAAAGGATTTTTATTCTCGTTCCAACAGGATATCCTTTCAAATGGATAAGTTGGTGCAATAACTTTTTTGTAAACTTCATTGTTGTAAAATTCTTTCCAATTAAACTCCAACCCTTTATTGTACAAAGTACTCCATAGCGTATTCCAATTATTGTCATCAACAATTTTTAATAAATCTATGCCTGGAATTTGTTCTTCTGTTAATGCTTCGAGAATAGCCGGCATTGCATGGCTGCTGTTTCCAACTATAACCAGCAATATGTTATTATCATTACAATTCTTTGCTAATATTTTTAATTTTTCAAAGTCCAGGCTGAATTCTTCATTGAATTTTAAATCTTTAGAAATGATATTTTTTCCATCTATTATTTCTTTAGAAGCCTTAGCTATATTTCCATTACAAATAAGTTGGTTTACATTAAATCCTTTTGCTGAAAGATATTTGAATAAAGAAACTTGAAAAGCTAAAGTTTGTGAAACAGAAAGATCAATTTCATTGTTTTCAATCTCTTTTTTAAGTTTACCGAAAACATCTTTAAAGTGGCTGCATTTTAAGAAACTTTCAATATTTGAAACCTCATCTGAAAGATATAATAAAGCTATTTTATTATAGTTTACCGTACTAAAATAGTTCTTATCTTTCTGGTTTAAAAGTGATTGTTTTATTTCATCAATCGTATTTCCTGATACTGCCAGTTGGTATTTATAATCTTTTCTACCAGCATTTAAAGTATAGGCTAGATCCTCTATTGGAGTAGTTTCCGAAATAAAATTATAAATAGTATCAAGATATGCATTTAAAGATTTTTTGCTTTTTGCAGCTACTTTAAACCAGTTATTATTTCCGGTATTTAATAATGATTCTGCATTTGCTGTATATTCTTCAAGAATGATGTGTGCATTTGTACCGCTTAATCCAAACGAGCTTACTCCTGCTCTTCTAATTTCAGTCGTAACCCATTTTGCCCCTTCTTTTTGCAAAATAATATTTGAGTCTTCCTCTATAAATTTATTGACAGTATTAAAATTTGCCAAAGGAAAAAACTCTTTCTCCTTTAATACAAAGGCAGCCTTTATCAATCCAAATAATCCCGACATATTATCCAGATGTCCAATATTTGGTTTTAAAGTCCCTAAACGAACCGAATATTTTTCATTATTATAAGTGAATGCATCTTTTATACCTTTATACTCAATTGGATCTCCTAGTTTAGTTCCTGTACCATGAGTTTCTATATAACCTACGCTCGAAACAGGAATATTTGCATTTTTACAAGCACTTAAAATAACATTTTTTTGTGCAACTGGACTAGGAGAAGTTATACTATTAGAGCTGCTTCCATCATTATTAATGGCTGAACCTTTTATTACAGACAGAATAGTATCATTATCTCTTATTGCATGATCTAATCTTTTCAAAATAACAACAGCCACACCTTCTCCTCCTGCTGTTCCGGAGGCATCCTCATCAAAAGCCCTGCACATACCATCGGTAGACATTATTGCATCTTTTTCAAAGCTATCAGCTTCATCAAACAAATATAATAGGCGTGAACCTGCTACAATTCCTAAATCGATTTCGCCGTTTCTTATGTTTTGTACTGCTTCATGAATAGCAACCAAAGAAGATGAACATGCAGTATCTATGTTCATCACTGGTCCTCTAATATTTAAAATATTGGCAACTCTACCACCTCCTATTGAAGGCAATCCTCCTATAAAATCCAAACCTTTATTTTCAGATTGGTACAATAAATTATAAAGTCCGGTTTGAGTTGTAGTAAACAATCCTGTGTTTTGCGACGAGATATAATCTAAATCATAACCACTGTTTTCAATCGCAGTGCACACACCCTCCAGAATCATTCTATGTCCCGGATCTATTGTATTGGCTTCTCCCTTTGATATATTAAAAAATTCATGATCGAAGAAATCAACTCTATCTAAATATCCATAAGGATGATACGCATCTTTTTTCTCTATTTTCGAATTTAAGATTCGTTCTTCTGAAGGTTGTTTTATACAAACCTTATTATCTCTTATAACTTCTACAAACTGCTGCAACGTTGTTATATCAGCATATTTTATACTAGCTCCAATTAATGCAATATCCATAGCGTTTTGTTTTTATATTTCGAAAAATTTCATCTCTTCTTTTTCTTCTAAGTTGGTTTCAGCTGAATCTTTATTGATAAAGGCTGCAATATCTTTAATCGAATTAAATTCAAATAAATCCGAAATAACCATTTTATTAGGCCATAACAATTCAATCATTTTTTGCAATTTGATAAGCTGAAAAGAAGTACCTCCTAATTCAAAAAAGTTATCAGTAATTCCTACTTTATCAATTCCCAAAATATCCTGCCAGATTGTGGCTAGTTTTTCTTCTGTTTGATTTCCTGGCGACACATATTCAGCGCGAATAAGATCATCGCCTGCTATACTTGGCAATGCTTTCCTGTCGACTTTACCGCTCGAAGTCATAGGTAAAGTCTCCAGTTCTACATAAAAACTTGGCACCATATATTCTGGAAGTTTTCCTTGTAAATAAGTGCGTATCGCGGCTTTATCTACTACAACTCCTCTTTCTAAAAGATAATAAGCAACAAGTACTTTTTCTCCGTTTAATTCTTTTGGAGTTGCTACTACCTGCTGAATATCACCATAAGCCATAACTGCATTTTCTACCTCGCCTAGTTCAATCCTGTTCCCTCTTATTTTTACCTGATTGTCAATTCTTCCCATATAATGAATCGAACCGTCAGGTTTCCATTGAGCAATATCACCGGTGCGATATACTTGATAACCCACTCTAAACGGATCGGCTATAAAACGGTCTTGGGTAAGTTCCGGAAGGTTCAAATACCCTCTGGCAACTTGTATTCCTGAGATTAGTAATTCACCAGGTACACCTAAAGGCTGTAACCCAAGCGAATTATTAACGATATAGATACTCGTGTTGGCTATAGGTTTACCAATGCTTACACCTTCGTTTATAACATCTATTTCACTTAAATTTATGGCTGTTACGTCAATAGCTGCTTCTGTTGGGCCGTATAAATTGTGCAGTTTTGCTGTTCCGAATTTTTCCTTACATTCCTGCGCCATAAGTACTGGCAGTTCTTCACCACTGCACACAATATGTGACAAACTGTTACATTTTTCACTGTCTGTATCCAGAAGGAATATCCCTAACATTGAAGGCACAAAATGCACTATAGAAACTTGTTTTTTACTGATTATTTCCTGTAGATAATCAACATCTCTATGCCCTTCGGGTTTTGCAATGACAAGGGAACTTCCTGTAATAAAAGGAAGGATTAACTCCCAAACGGAAACGTCAAATGTATAAGGTGTTTTTTGAAGAAAAACTTCGTTCTCTCCAACTTCCAAGTAGGATCTCATCCACATAAGGCGATTGTACAAACCAGCATGATGATTTAATACGCCTTTTGGGTTTCCTGTAGATCCGGAAGTGTAAATACAATAAGCCAGATGATTCACTAAATCTCCACGCTCAATTGCTTTTGTACTGTACGAATCCTGATGTGACTTAAATTTCGTAAATTCCTGCTCATCAATATTTACTTTAAGCTTGCCATCAATTGTTATATAATCGACTCTTTCCTTCGGATAATTTACATCCATCGGGACATAAGCTCCTCCGGCTTTTAATATCCCAAAAATGGAAATTATCATTCGCTCACTTCTGTTGAGTATAATTCCAACTAAATCATCCGCTTCAATAGCATAATTTTTAGTCAGATAAGCTGCTAATTGATTGGATTGTTCATCTAACTCTTTATAAGTCAGTTTTGTTTCTTCAAATAGTATTGCAATATTATCGGGGGTTCTTGCTGCTTGTTCTTCAAACAAATCAAGAATCGTTTTACCTTTTGGGTATTCGATTGTTGTATTGTTAAGATCATAAAGTAAACTTTGTTTCTCCAGACTTGGCAAAACAGATTCACTTTTTAAAACAGCATCGGTAGAATTTACTAAAGTAGATAAAAAGTTATTGTAGTACTCTTGCAGTCGCGCTACTGTTAATCCGTATTTCAATGTTCTTTGCTGATTCCATGATACTTTTATGCCATTTGCAACTGGACGAATATTTAAATCCAGAAAAGTATTCGTTGCTTCAAAATTGAGATCGGCAAATCTAAATTCATTTACTTTTTCATCATTCTTCACATTAAGATCATTGTAAATGTGAAAATCGATATAATTAAAATGAGTATCAAAAAAAGGATTCTCTCCTTTTTTGTTTAATGAGAAACGGGTTTGCAATTCATTCAAGCTAATTCTTTCAAACTGTTTTTGACTGATTAGCAATTCATTAATTTTTTCAACAAATGACAACGCAGTTCCGTTTGTTTCCTTAATTCTAAAAGGAACTGTATTTAGGAAACAGCCTAATATTTTATCTGCATCTTCCTGCAAAGGCCTGCCGTTTGTTACCATACCTACTGTTATATCGCCCTCGTAGGTTAAGGTTTTTAAAGTATATAAATAAGCTGCAAAGGCAATTGTTTTTAAACTTAAACTATGAGTTTGGCTAAATTGTATTACCGAATCATAGAGTTCTCCGTCAATCGTAAAATCATGTCTTTTTGAAAAATTCTCCTCAGTAAAAATGTCCAGCTTTTTATACTCGCTTAAATTTTCTTT
Source organism: Flavobacterium aestivum (assembly GCF_026870175.2). Classification (NCBI taxonomy): domain Bacteria; kingdom Pseudomonadati; phylum Bacteroidota; class Flavobacteriia; order Flavobacteriales; family Flavobacteriaceae; genus Flavobacterium; species Flavobacterium aestivum. The sequence continues at coordinate 3,868,233 of NZ_CP113977.2, forward strand.
CCAAAAATCATTGTATTTATCACTCTTCTTGATACAATTTTGCTCAAAAACATAATCCTTATAGGTTAGTGCTAATTTTTCTGTGGCTATTTCTTCATTATCTAAAATAGAAAGATAAATGTTGTTCAATTCTGTCATTAATGAAGCCACACTCCATCCATCTAATATTGCATGATGGAATTGAAAAAGAAGGCTATACTCTGTTTCGGCAGTTTTATAAATTTTCATCCTCCACAAACCTGGTTCAGATGTAACAAAAGAATTTTGAGTTCTCTCATTAACCATAAAATCATTTATTTTAGAATAAATTTCCTCCTGATTATTTGCCGACAGATCTTCATAATCTAATTTGATATCTATTTTTTCATAAACAAGATGCACAGGTGTACTATACCTTTCAATATTATAGGCTGTTCTAAGTATTTCATGCTTATCGACTAAAACCGAAATAGCTTTAATAAATGATTCTTTGTCAAATTGTGAAGTTGGTAATGGAAAAACGAACTGATCGTGATATACTCCTTTACTTCGGGTTGCAATAGAACCAAAAAGCATCCCCAATTCTATATCACTCATAGGATAAATGGAAACAATTTTTTCTTTCGAAAATGGTGTAACAACATTCAAACCTTCTGAATCTTCACTATTGGTTTCATAAAGAAATTTTCTCTCTTCATAAAACTCATATGGATTAAATTCTTTTTCTAAATTTTCAAAATAGGCTTCAACTTCAGCTTTTATTGCATTTGGAATCTCATTTTCAGTTCGTTCCGTTTCTATAGATAACAACTTTTGTATAGTAGGCAATGCATAGATATCTGCTAATTTATAATTTAGACATAGGTCTTTATTAATTCTTCCTAGAATTCGTATAGCTCGTATTGAATCACCTCCCAATTCAAAAAAGTTATCGGTAATTCCTACTTTATCAATACCCAGAATATCCTGCCAGATTGTTGCCATTTTTTCTTCTGTCTGATTCTGTGGTGATACATATTCACCTCGAATAAGATCATCTCCTGTTATATTAGGCAACGCTTTTCTGTCTACTTTACCACTGGAAGTCATTGGTAAAGTTTCTAACTGTACATAAAAGCTTGGTACCATATAATCTGGAAGCTTTCCTTGCAAATAAGCACGTATTTCTGCTTTGTCTATTGCTATCTCTTTTTCTAAAAGATAATAAGCAACAAGAACTTTCTCTCCGTTTAGCTCTTTTGGGGTAGCCACCACTTGTTGAATGCCACCATATATCATGATGGCATTTTCTACCTCCCCTAATTCAATTCTATTACCTCTAATTTTTACTTGATTGTCAATTCTTCCCATATAACGAATGGAACCATCTGGTTGCCATTGTGCTATATCACCAGTGCGATAAACCTGGTAATCTTTCCTAAAAGGATCGGCTATAAAACGGTCTTTTGTAAGTTCCGGCAGGTTCAAATAACCCCTAGCCACTTGTATTCCAGATATTAATAATTCTCCTGTCACACCCAAAGGTTGTAATTCGAACGAATTATTAACGATATACATACTTGTGTTTGCTATAGGTTTACCTATGCTTACACCTTGCTGCATTACATCAACTTCGCTCAAGTTTATAGCTGTTACATCAATAGCAGCCTCTGTGGGACCATATAGATTGTGCAGTTGTGTTTTTGGGAATTTTTCTTTGCATTCTTGCGCCATAATTGCTGGCAACTCTTCGCCACTACATACAATATGCGACAAACAATTGCATTTTTCTTTGTCTACATCCAACAAGAATACGCCTAACATTGAAGGTACAAAATGGATTATTGTAACCTGTTTTTTATTGATTACTTCTTGCAAATAAGTAGCATCCTTATGTCCTTCCGGTTTTGCTATGACCAGAGAACTTCCCGTGATAAAAGGCAAGATTAACTCCCAAACTGAAACATCAAAAGTATATGGGGTTTTTTGAAGAAAAACTTCTTTCTCTCCAACCTCTAAATACGATTTCATCCATAACAATCGGTTATACAATCCTGCATGATGATTCAATACGCCTTTTGGGTTTCCTGTAGATCCGGAAGTATAAATGCAATAAGCTAAATGATTAACTAAATTGCCTATTTGAAGCGATGCTTTACTATAAGAATTTTGATGTGATTGGAATTTCTCAAATTCATTTTCATCAATACAAAGTTTCAGCTTGGCATCCTTTGTTATATAATCTATTCTTTCCTGAGGATAATTTACATCCATCGGGATATATGCTCCTCCCGATTTTAATATCCCAAAAATAGCAACCATCATACGCTCGCTCCTATCGAGTCTGATTCCAACTAAATCGTCTGGCTTTATGGCATAATTTTCAATCAAATAAGCTGCCAACTGATTGGATTGCTCATTTAATTCACTGTATGTTAATTCCTTTTCTTCAAATAATACTGCAATATTATTTGGAGTCTTGGCTACTTGCTCTTCGAATAAATCGATTATTGTTTTGTCTTTCGGATAAATTACTTCGGTGTCATTAAAATCAACTAATAGTTGTTGTTTTTCTTTATCGGTTAAGTAATTTACTTTTTGAATAAGACTTTCTGGATGCTCTAATGATTCTGTAAGCAGGTTTTCTAAATGAAGAAACATTCTTTCTATCAAATGTTCTTCGTAGATATCTGTATTATACTCAATTCTAAGGTCTAACCCTTCTTTTTCAACGAAAGTAAAACTGATGTCAAATTGAGAGGTTTTATTCTTAAACTCATAATCACTTACTTCAAGACTAATAAGTTCTTCGGTATTAAGATTATTTAACTGTCCTTGATTTTGCAACACCACCAATACATCAAATAAAGCTGAACGACTGGTATCTCTCTTTAAATTCAATTTTCCCACTAGCGCATCAAAAGGATAATTTTGATGGTCATAAGCATTTAATAAAGTTTCTTTTTGTGTGGCAACCAAATCCAAAAAGCTGCTTTCCTCTTTTAGTTGAGTTCGTATGGCAAGCGTATTCAAATACAGCCCCATTTGATTCTCTAAATCCGGATGTTCTCTTCCTGCTATTGGGGTTCCAACTATAATATCATTCTGACCTGAATATCTATGCAACAAGGCATTTATTCCTGCCATCAAGGTCATAAATAAAGTGACATCATGCTCTTTTGAAAATGCTCTTAACTTCTCTAAAAATGCATTTGAAAATTGATGAACCAGATTATTTCCGTTATACGTTTGCACTAACGGACGGGTTCTAAAACTTGGTAATTCTAATACTGGTAATTCTCCAGTAAACTGATTTAACCAATACTGTTCTGATGTTTTATATTTTTCTTCTTGTAATTCCTGATTAAGCCATACCGCATAATCTTTATACTGAATGCCTAATTCAGGTAAATTAGTTTTACCTCCTTGTGTTAATGCATTGTATGTTTTTACAACCTCAGCAATCAATAACTCTATTGACCATCCATCACCAATGATATGATGTAAGGATAAGAAAAATACATACTCATCTTGGCTTAACTTGATTAATGAAGCTCTTACAAGTGGCGCGTTTTCTAAATCAAAAGGTTGACTATTTTTATCCTGTAAATAATTAGCTATCTCATCTTTCTTGTTTTCAACTGAACTATAATCTTTCTCAGATATCTTAAAGTTTATTTGTTCAGCTGGTGTAATATATTGCTGAATTTCTCCTTCTGCATTCGTTTTAAAATAGGTTCTTAAAATCTCATGACGATGCATTAATAGTCTAAACGATTCTTCAAATTTTTGAGCATCAACCGTTCCTGTCAATTTAACCGTTGCCGGCATATTATAGGCTATAGAACCTCCGTCTAACTGGCTCAATATCCATAGCCTGTTTTGTGCTGCTGTTAACGGATAAGATGCTGCTACTGGAGCTTTAGGTATTGCCAAATAATCATTCTCCTGTAATTGTTTGGCTAATCCTTCTATGCTCGGGTTTGTGAAAAACACTTTAAAAGATACCGTTTTCCCTAATTGCTTATGGGTTCTATTAATTACTTGAGCAATAATTAAACTATGTCCTCCTAACTCAAAAAAGTTATCTGTTATCCCTATTCTTTCTATCCCTAATACTTCTTGCCATATGGCTACTAAGCTTTTTTCTACTTCATTTCTTGGAGCGACATACGCTCTTCTTATAATATCATCACCTGTGATACCTGGAAGCGTTTTTCTATCTATTTTTCCGTTTGGAGTTAATGGCAGTTTTTCTAATGCTACATAAAATCCTGGAACCATATAATCAGGTAGTCTGTTTTGCAGAAAATTTCGCAATTCAGATTTATCCACTTGTTTAGTAGCTACCAAATAAGCTACTAATACTTTCTCCTGGTTGTTTTCTTTTACCTCAACAACTACTTGTTTTAAATCTTCTGAAAACTGTGATATTGTATTTTCTATTTCTCCCAGCTCTATTCTGTACCCTCTTATCTTTACCTGATGGTCTTTTCTGCCCAAAAACTCAATATCTCCGTTTGCTAACCAACAGCCTAAATCACCTGTATCATACATACGCTCTCCTTCTTGAAAAGGATTAGCAACGAACTTTTCGGAAGTAAGTTCCGGCTTGTTTAAATATCCTCTGGCTACGCCTGATCCCGATACATATATTTTTCCTGCAACTCCTATTGGTAAAAGTTGTAATGCATCGTCTAATATGTAAATCTTAGTATTTGATATTGGTCTCCCAATTGGAATAACTGGCTTATCAAAATCATTTTTGGATACCTTATAAATCGACACACAAACGGCACATTCCGTAGGTCCATAGGCGTTATAATACTCAATTCCGGATTCTACAACTGCTATTGCTTTAGTTGGATTAGCAGATTCTCCAGCCGTAATGATACATCTCAATCCTGAAATATCTTTTTCGGACAATAATCCTAAATAACTTGGAGGAAAAGTGACTACTGATGCTTTTATTTCTTTTAAGAAACCTATAAATTGATCTTTGTCTTTTATTATTTCATCTGTTGGAATGCATAATGTAGCCCCACTATACAAACTCATCATAATCTCAGATATAGATGCATCAAAAGCTACTGAAGCAAACCATACAATCTTGTCATCATTGCTAATTCCAAATGATTCAATCTGATCCAAAGACATGTTTATATTACTCGTATGCTCTATCATTACCCCTTTTGGTTGCCCTGTAGAACCCGATGTATAAATCACATATGCTAAATCTTTAGGCGAAATAGACCTATTTATATTCTCACTACTATTTGCATCAATGTTTATTGTGCTTAGATCAATTGTCTCGCAATTATCTATATCTAATGCAGCACTGTCACAAATTATTAGTTTTAAACCACTGTCATTTATTAAATAATCAATTCTTTCTTGTGGATAATTGGTGTCTATGGGCAGATAAACTGCTCCTAACTTTAATATTGCCAATAACGAAACGATTCCAATATCTGATTTAGGTAAAAACACTCCAATTATGTCCCCTGTATTGATGGTATGTTGGGAAGAAATATAATTGGCTAACTGATTTGCTTTTTCGTTTAATATCGAATAGGTTAAATTCGATTCTCCAAATACAACTGCAACATTATTTGGTGTTTTTGCAACTTGTTCTTCAAATAAATCAACTATCGTTTTTTCTTTCGGATATGCTACAGCTGTATTATTAAAATCTACTAATAATTGATGCTTTTCTTTTTCAGATAGTAGCTCATAATCCGATAAGTTTGGTGTTATATTATTTTCTAAATTAACTATAAACTGTTTAAAATACTTAACCAAATACTCTACGATTCCTTTCTTTACAAAATCTTCTAAATAAGAAACGTGAATTTCTAAATCCTCATTCTCATTTATTCTTATATTAAGCAAAATACCATGACAATCTAAATTCCTTTCTGAATTGACCCCAATACTGTAATTTGACAGAGTGTTTAAATCATTAAAACTTATCTTTCCAGATAAATCATCATTGTTATAGTCTGAATATTTTAATGACTCTAAAATTTCATCTTTTACCTTTTGAAGATATTCTTTAAAAGATATATTTAAGTCTATAGGAAATGATTGGAGTAAAGAATTGCATTGATCTTTATAATCTGAAACGACATAACCGTCAAATTCATTAATCAGTTTTTTTAACAAAAAAGAATAAATAGCACTTATAACTGTAGCTTGAGCTATTAAATTACTATTTGTAAGCTTATTGAAATAGCTTAGTTCATCGGCCTTAATAGTAACACATGAAAGATTATTTTGTCTATCCTGTAGCCCAATAACCCTCTCCCTGTTTAGTACTTTTTTCTTCCAATATTTTGAAACTAAACTAAAATTATTTGTCACTTCACTCTTATCCATAAATTCCAAATTCGTATTTCTTGTTTACAATCGTATTCTATTGAATTATTTTATTTAATAACCGCTTAAATGATTCCGCATGGTCTATCATTTATACCTTATCCATTAACTATAAAGTCTAAATTTTCCTTCAAAATGTTAATTTTTAATATTTGCTTATAAATTTCGCACGAAAATAGTAGCAACATTCTTCAAAAAATTACGGTTTTTTAATTGAAAAATTACGGTCTCACATATATAGCATAAAAACCACTGATTATTAATTAAATAACCCTACAAATAAGCACTTTGAACAGCTATTTTAACTTTAAGTTAATGAAAAAATAATACAGAAAAAACTTACTAAATAAGCATTTGGAGTGGTACTGTTTTGGCTCCTTGCATGTTTAAAATCTTAAGATAAATAGGCTGTAAAAGTTGCACGTTTTTTATGTTTTTTTTCTACCTCGAATTGATTGGAAAATCATATTAACCACAAAAAATGGTAGTGGAAAAGTTGAATATTTCAGATCAAACTGCCAGTAAAACAAAGGGCTTGATTGGAAAATTTGGAAATAAAACATACATCGAAAATGCTATTCCAAAAAAAAATTATTACTGGTTTCATCTTAAAAAAAATTCAGTAGTGATTAGGTAAACATCTCTATAAATTATATCGAAATTGAAATATGACTTGAAGTGTAAAATTTGATTTTCTTAAAAAAAAATAGTTTTAATTTCATTTAGTGTAAAAAAAACCACTAAGATTCATTATAATTGTACGATATAACCGTAATATTTAATTAGTATTGTATGAAATTGGACAAAAAATGGATATAAATCTTAATATATTAATAGTCGATGATCACCCAATGACAGTTGATAGTTATATTAACCTATTATCTGGGATCAATTTTCAAAAAAAAGCACCAAACTTCATAAAATGTTATAATTGTGAAGATGCTTATAACAAAATAAAATTTTTACTAAGACAAAACACAAAAATTGATTTGGCTATATTAGATGTTAGTCTCCCTCCTTATAGTGGACTTAATATTAATAATGGCATTGATTTGGCTTTGCTCATTAGAGAAAAACTGGCAAATTGCAAAATAGTCCTTCTTACAATGCATAGTAAACCCTTAACGGTAGACAAAATCATTAAAGGGATACAACCTGAAGGATTCATCTCAAAAAGTGATATTAACTTTGAGTTATTTCCAGTTATTTGTAGAAAGATTCTTGAAGGTGAAATATTCCGAAGCAATACTATAATAGATTCTCAAAGAGAATTATTTAAAAGAAACATAAACTGGGATAATCATGACTGTCAAATTTTGAGCTTAATTTCTCAAGGAATTAAAACAGTTAATCTTCCCAACTACATCCCTCTTTCTATGAGTGCTATAGAAAAAAGAAAAGCAAACATAAAAGATCAGCTTTTAAAAGGAAAAGGCAGTGATAAAGATCTAATTGATAAAGCTCAAAATTTAGGGTTATTGTAAATCCCAAAAATCAATTCAACTATTAATTAATGCTTATACAAATACATTATAAATTCTAGGTTATCTAAAAACATTAATATGAGTATGAGGTATTCGACTGTTGCCTTATTCATTCACAAAAAAATGGGACAAGTACTAAAAGACTGCTTGTCCCATTTTTTATTTTTCTATTTTTTTGAAAGTAATGGTATACGTCTCAATACTTCATTGATTCTTCTCCTAATTTTCTCCTCTGTCAGATTTACTAAATACTTTATTTAAGCAACACCATTTGCTATTTCGTTAAGTGATGAAATAGATGGCAATAAACAGTAAGCTGTTCCTTGGGTAACCACAAATTGAGGTAATGGTCCGGTAATAACTATGTTTGTACCATCTGGCATGGGTATAGTAAAGTCTGGATCAACATTGCCTGGCAGAGGGCAAATGCGATTGGCTATTAATGGATCCTGTGGTGTATTATTTGCGGGATCAAAGACTGGGCTAAAATTGTTCATGTTAATCCATCCATAAATAGTTTCAAACTGAGAGTTTAAATCGCCACAAAGAAACAAACCTATGAGACCTCGATTGGCATTTGGATCAATAGCCATTGGTGCTCCATAAGCCATTCCGCGTCTTAGAATACGTGGTACTAGGGTTGAACCTGCAACATCTACACCTTCATCTCTTGGGTTTGAAACCCTTGTGTGTGCAGAAAAAGGACATTTCATCCCTTTCATATCATCATTGGCTTTATACCCAAAATCAGTACTTTTAGACGTACTTTGTTCAGGTGCATTTGGTGAAAGCACCAGTGGCGAACCATTACGCCAACGTCCGCATAATTTAGCGGCAAGCCATTCGACTGTATATTCTTTGGTCATTTTTATTTGTGGAGCTATTAGCTCTGCCTTTTCTTCTAAAAAGGCATTAAATGTTTTTGTGTCCTGATGAAGGATTCTTAATGCATTATAACAACCATTTTTAGCAAACTTAGCCTCTGGGCCAGAAAGCGGACCCGGTATAGGATTTGGAAGCGTGCTGTATCCTATAAGAAAATTGTTGAGGTCTTGTTCATCTGTTCCTGCAGGATTATTGTTAAGATCAGGATTATCAATTGAATCCCTGTATCTGAAATGAACATAATCATCCGGAATTAAAGGATATTGTTCTAATCTACCACTTTTAGGCTGATTAAGCCCTCCATCATTTGGTTGAAAAGGTTTTAACTCGGTTACCTTCCCATCACTTCTCTGGGCTGCAGCTGTTATAATCTCAACTATTTTTTCTTGTGCCCCTGGGTTCATTGCATAAGCATGAACAACACAATGCAGATCTTTGTTTTGAAAATTATTATACCACCATTTATCAGGAGAACCATCACCATAATCGCCTAAGGATTGTTGTGCATTGTTTTTATCCCAAGGTCCTTTTTTGAAAGTCGCGGAGAAACTTGAAGATGGAATATTCAATTCGGGTTTTACAATTGCAATTCCATTAGCTGTAAGACCAATGTTAAGCATATATTCGGGTTTTAAAGCTCCCCAGTCTTCTGCATTCTGAAGATATGGAAGTAAATCTTTAAAAAAGCCCCTGATATTGTTTATAGCTGATGAATCTTGGCTGAAATTAAATAGCATATGTACTGAACATGGATGTGTATAACCACGAATGATAAGCCCTTGTATGTCATGCAATTCAGGTTCAATTACAGGAGGAAGTTGTGAGTTAGTCATGAAATTAAATTTAAATTATAAAAAAACAGTTGGGCTTGTTAACCCAACTGAAATTGTTTCTTTTTACTATTCTCTTATGAGTTAGAAAATTTAGCTACAATCTGTTTTACCGATTGAGGATATGCATAATAAAGATCACTAGACTGGCTAAGATTACTTTCGTTTATGAAATTAGAGAAGATAGTATAAGTGATTTTCGACGGATCCGTTGGAAAGTCAGCAGGTCTGTTTACCCATAATTGAATAATGGCAACAAATGCTGCTCTAATTGTATCCGAATTATTATAGAAAGCCTCCAAATATGAGTTCATATTTCCGTCAAACTCGGTTATTACTAATATACCAGCTATACCTACTCCGTTAGTATTAGGCACAAGGGCAACTCTTGCATAATGAACAATTGCCATTTTATCTAAAGAAGCCTTAGTTGTCGGATTGTTAAAAGACTGATAAATTGAATTTGCTGCGTTCTGTGCTTCTGTAGTTTGATAGATTGGCACATACATAGTTAATGGGTTTACGGTTTGCATAATAAGATGTTGTTTAATGTTTGCCTACTCTTTGATTCCGTTTTCAGCTTCTCCGGATATTAATTTTGTTGTTCTTTATCGTATTACTGTATATTTTCATGACTTTTGCTTAAAAAATTGAAGGCATAATCTTCCTCATTTCACTTAGCCCTTTCCTAAAATAAGTTTTACTCACATTATTTTTGCTTTAAATCTAAATTACAGGAGATGCAAAACCATTTATAAAAAAAAGGCATAAGACAGGAATTCTTACACATGAGAGAGTTTATAAGTAGGATAAAATTTTTGGGAAGTTATTTGCTTAGTCGATTAGCTACACTCTTTGAATTATGATTCAAAAAAGTAGCAGTCATAAATAACAAAGCGATTCTCAATAGCGTTGATAATAACTAAATCTTTATTTTTACCATATTAAAAAATAGTACCTATGGAAAAATTGTATTCTCTTGTCATTCATCCTCCCGAAACTATCCTTACTTTGGTTAAGTCTATGAAAGAAGAGTTGGCCTCTAAAGTGGGCTGGTTTCACAGTAAAAATTCTGTAGGGCATATTACCATCTGCGAATTCAGAGCGACAGATGCTGCTATTGAAACAATAAAGAATCAAATAAGTAGATTATGTGATACTTTAACTCCTGTTGAAGTATACTTAAATGAATTAGGAAGTTTTCCCAATGGTGCTTTTTTTATAGCACCAGACAGCGATTCTAAAAGCAACCTGAAGTATATTATGAAGCAATTTCATAAATCACTTCGTATTCAGAATATGCTTAAAAGTGATAATCCGCATCTGTCGATTGCCAGAAAACTAAGCCCAGAGAATCTGGCACAAGCAAATCATTTATTCACCAGTATTGATCTAAATTTTGTTTGTGACAGTGTTGTTTTAAGAAAGTTTGACGAAAATATAAAACAGTTTTTTGTAACTGATACTTTCGATTTTAAAGATAACCCACAACCTAAACCAATTCAGGGAACACTTTTTTAGTCATTCTTTTGAATATCTATGTTATAGTTGGTTTCGGATTTTTTTTGAAAATTGGCATATATTCTTTTACCAAACTCTTCGACACATAATGGCTTACTTAAAAAATCTGTGACATAGGGATTGTCTTTAAGACGTTTGATTTCATCGGTATCTAATGAAGAGGAAAGCATGAAAATTTGAGTTTCTCTTTTTAGTTCGTCTTCTAACATTTCATACTCCAATAAAAATTGGGCTCCGTTCATAATTGGCATTTGGATATCTAATAAAATAATTAAACTTTCTTTAATTTTTTCTCTGTTATCACATATCCATTGAATTCCTTCTTCTCCATTATTGACTATATTTATTTCGGTTATATCAAGCCTTTTTTTGAATAACCTAGTCATAACAAACTGGTCAACTTCGTTATCTTCTACTACCAAAAATGCGTACTTAATTTCCGTACAAAGATTAGTTTCCATATAAATTAGGTATTGTTACTATAAACTTACTCCCCACTTTGCTCTCAGAATATACCATAATATTTCCGTTAATTTTTTCCAAAGTTTCTTTTACGATATAAAGCCCCAAACCTGAACCTTTATTACTATTAATTACAAAAAACATATTAAAAATATGATCTTTATATTCTTCCTGGATTCCAATCCCGTTATCTGTGATTTCAATTTTATGAAACGACCCTGAATTATAGGTTTTAATTGATATTAGCATTTCATTTTTGCTTTCATCAACATATTTTATGGCATTTGAAAGCAAATTATTCAAAATGATTCTTAACCTTAATCGATCACTTTGTACTTCATCTACAAGTACATCTTTCGTAATTGTAATTTTATTTGCATTTATATTGTTATTATGCTGATAAATTGCATCATCTATAAGCTCGTTTAAACTCACTGGCTTTACAACAATTTCTATTCTCTTATTTTTTGAGTAATCGATTATATCATTTATAAACTGGTCTTGCTTATTAAGACTTTTACACATTAGCATCAAATAATAATTGATCTGCTCTAAGTCATCTTCCAGTTTTGTTAATTCAATTAAGCCTTTAAGGGAGGTAATAGGTGATCTTAAATCATGTGAAACGCTATAGACAAAATTGTCAAGCTCGCTATTGAGTATAATCAAATTTTCGTTTTTAATCTCAATTTCTTTTTTTGATGCAATAAGCCTTTTGACCATTATAGAATAATAATAGCTCACACTACTTATGATAATCAATATAAAAAAAACATTTATAATGATTAATACCCCTTTAATCATATGTGTTCCTTCCCCTAGTGTGTTAGAGAAATTGCGTTCATTTATCGTTAATTTATTACTGAGAATACTAATCTCCAAAAGCATTTTTTCTCTGATTCCAGAGTTCAACTTTGAAGCTCTTACCTGATGATCGATCTCTTTTCCGAACCAATATAGCTGATTGATCAAATTATCTGCTTGCTCCCATTCCTTAATAGCTTTTGCCATAAAAGAAATGCTTTTAAAATTTCTGAACAGCCATATAACATCATCTAAATCTTCTTCTTTATTGCGACCTGCTAAAAACCCTTTTCTAATAACAGCTTCATCATCGTAATTCAAAAGAGCAACTCGTGCAATACCATCACCCTGAGGAACTTTTAATTCTTCATTATATAATTCCCATTCTCTTTGGTCTTGTGTGTAAATATAAATTATGAGGTGCCGAACCGCGTCTTTCTGTGCTTTTGAATAATGGGATTCTCCATTTACATAAGCCCTACTTGCTGATAAGATTTTAATTGTATAAAAATTAATAACTATTAACAAAGTACAAGATAGAAATACAATTATTAAAAGAACAAAAAGATTGGAAGACCTTAACTTCTTAAAAAAAATGAATCTAGACATACTTTTTAATTTAGAATGTAAATAAAAAAAGATCAATAAATTTTCTTACTAACTGTGACTTCACATTTTTACCAATACTATTAATTTGCATTTTTTAATTAAAAGATTAGAAATGAGCTCCTTTACAGAAGCTGATTATTTAGAATAATAAAATTTTAATTATTAATAAACCCGCTTAACTACTTTACTATAATAAATTCGCTTCTTCTATTGACTTGATGTTCTGCTTCTGTACATTTTACACCATCAGCACATTTATTCAGTAATTGAGATTCTCCATATCCTTTTGCTGTTAAGCGCTTTCTATCAATACCATTTTTTATCAACCATTCCATAGTTGATTTTGCTCTTCTTTCTGATAATTTTTTATTGTAATCACTACTTTGTCGGCTATCTGTGTGCGAACGGATATCAACTTTTATGTTTGGATTTTGTTCCATCACATCAAAAACTTTAGACAACTCTAGGGCTGCATCCGGTCTGATATAGGATTTATTCAAATCAAATAAAATCGTTTTTAGTTCTAATACTTTTGCTAAATCATCACCTACTTTCAATTCCCTAACGGATTTATCTAACATCAAGGGTACAAATGTTGTTCCTGATTCATTAGCGATAACTACTGGTACTTCAATGCTATTATAATCTGCTTTTTCTGTCTTGATATAATACTTTTCATTGCATCCCACCGGACCTAAATCAAATTTCCCGTCACTTCCTGCAATAACTACTTTCAACATTTTATAGTCGCTGTCAAACAAAGTTACTTTCGCTCCTTCAAGTGGCTCTCCCAATGCTTTATCTGTAACTTTACCTCCTAAAAATTGCTCGCATGGATATTGAATTTTTTTAAGCTCCTTAAACTTATAAATATCATCACCTCCTAAACCTCCATCTCTATTAGAAGTAAAATAGCCAAGCTTAGTAGTCGTGTTTATCAGGAAACCAAAATCATCTTTTGAGCTATTCAGTGTTTCACCAACATTTAGTACTTTTTTATACCATTTATCTGTTTCTACTTTATAAACAAACACATCCAGCCCTCCTAATCCCGGATGTCCATCTGAAGCAAAATAAAGTTCATTGTCTTCACTAATGAATGGGAATGTTTCCCTTCCCTCAGTGTTTATAATATCACCGAGATTTTCCGGTGTTCCAAAACTGCCATCAAAATTAATGGCTACTTTAAAGATATCCGATTGTCCTAATGTTCCTGGCATATCGGATGCAAAATATAAATATTTCTCATCAGGACTTAAAGCCGGATGTGCCACACTATAATCATTACTGTTAAACGGTAATTCCGTTATATTTTCCCAAGCTCCTTTTTTGAGTGTTGCCCGATATATTTTCAACAATATCGCTTTATCTTTTCCTTTTTGATCTAAATAATTATTTCTCGTAAAATAAACGGTTTCCCCATCTTTAGTAAATACGGCTGTCGATGCATTGTATTTAGAATTAATATTTCCGGAAACACGTTCTACACCAGAAAGTGTCCCATCTGCACTTTTACTAACCATATAAAGATTTGTATACCCTTCGCCTGTCCAAGGAGATTTTTTTTCATATACTTTATCTTTCATTCTAGCTGATGTAAAAACTAATTTATCTCCAAAAAAAGAACTTCCAAAATCTGAATATTCAGTATTAATTCCCGCATTTTCTATACTATATCTACCTGAATTCTTTTTTATTATTGCCAAATAATCTTTTTGTTCTACCGCTAATTTTGCTCTGCGATCATTGCCATTCATTTGACTGAACTTTGCCATCATTTCATCAGCCTTACTGTACTTTTTTATTGCTTTTAATGATTGGGCATAACGATAATAATATTCTGGGGATAAATCCTTCTTTATTGCATATAGCTCTCCATACCATTTGGCAGCATTTTGCAAATCGGCCTTAAAATAATAGGAGTTGGCTAATTTTTCTAGCAAATCAGCCGATTTATACCCTTTATAAAACATTCGCTCATAGGTCTTTATAGCGTCAAAATAGGCAAATTGATCGTAACTTTTATCAGCTTTAACCAGACTTGATTTTTGCGAATAGGCACTCATCGTACTAACAATGAACACTATGAAATATGTAATTCTTTTTTTCATGATCGTCTATTTTTTAGAAAAATCTAGGTGATAAAACTCTCTTTTGATTTTTGAACAATTCAAATCGCAAAAATATTTCATGCGATCCGGAATTGTAATGAGCTAATTTAGTGGTCTCTAAATCATAGGCATATCCAATATACAATCCTTGATTGACTTGAAAACCTGCCATAAAACTCATTGCTGCATCCCATCTCCATGCTGCTCCCAAAACAAACTTTTCATTGAATAAAAAATTTGCGGATACATCAACCTGCAATGGAGATCCAACTACTGACTTACATAAAAAGGCGGGTTTAAACTGAATACTTGGACTTAAATCAAAGACATAACCACCTATTAAATAAAAATGCATACGCTCTAATGTTGTAGACGAGGCATTATCATTATAAAAATCTGTCTCTAAAAAATTAGGAACTGACAGTCCTACATAAAGTTTATCCGAATAAAAATAGGCTCCAGCTCCAACATTAGGAGAGAATTCATCATCTATATTATTTTGAAACTTTGGATCAATCAGATCATATCGGTTCAATTTTGTGTAATCGACATTCAACAAATTTGCTGTTCCTTTTACTCCAAATGATAATTTATAAATGCTGGAAGTTCGAATTGTATAAGATATGTCTACAGAAATTGTACTCTCGTTCGACGCTCCAATTTTATCGTTTACAAAAGACAGTCCAACACCTAAATTTGAATTTTCAATCGGACTATTGATAGAAGCTGTAGCAGTTTGCGGAGCTCCATCGAGTCCTACCCACTGGGTCCTGTACAATCCAAAAACACTCATAACTCCTCGTGTTCCCGCATAAGCAGGATTAATGGTGATGGTATTATACATGTAGTTTGTATATTGAGCGTCCTGTTGTGCAAATACCGATATATTTACTAACAATAAAATAATGAATAGTTTTTTCATATGAATATAGTATTTGTTTTTAATGGAATATGGTATTGCCTTTCTTCATTCCTAATTTTGGGTATTGGAATAATAGCTATTTCATATTCTTTTTTTAAATTCTAAAGAAATAATAATGATGACTCGAAAATCTTAAATTTAATTTCTGTTTAAATCCAAATAACCCGATTGATCAATGCCATTACCATTAAAATCCTCGTACTTAACAACATAAAAATACGTACCACTTGGCAATCCTTCTGATGTGTCAATTGTTGCCCTACCATCGGAAATACCTCTAAAAACTATAGTGTCGTTATTATATCCTTTCGCATCATATACTTTGACTCCCCAACGATTATAGATTTCTACTGTGTTTTTGGGGTAACACTCTATACCTCGTATACGGAAGAAATCATTTAAGCCATCGCCATCTGGAGATACAGCATTAAATACTTCTAAACTACAACTGTTAATGCTTAAGATTGTAGGGTCATCTTCTAAAGGACTAGTATCATCTGACATATCACTAACTTCTGCTCCTGATGGAGTTACACCTTTTATCATAGCTTGATTAGTTACAGATCCCTTTATAATATCTTGCTGAGTTAAAACATATATTCCGCTAAATGAAGTGCTATTAGACTCCCCTATTCCCAAGCTTATAGGTCCGCCAGAAATAACAATTCCAGGTAAAGCATCTGTAAGTACAACATTGGTAAGTGGTAAATTCCCAGTATTCATAACTGTAAAACTATAACCTATTGTTTCCCCAATCTCTCCATAACCATCTCCATTATTGTCGTTAAATACCGCTTTTTTTACAATCGCAATAGAAGGTGACTGAGCGATAGCAGTTATGGTACAGGTCAAACAATTAGAGTCTACGGGGCATGTCAAACACGGAGTAGGATCTGTAGATATAGCTGATATTGTTGTATTTGCAGGAGAGATTGCTGAGACGATAGCTGAGTTATATACATATCCTGATTTTATGTCGTTATTGGTAATCATATACACCGCCGTGAAAGTGACACTATCCGAAGCTCCTACTGCCAAAGTGTGCAAAAATCCTTTAACTGTAGATACATTATCATCCTTTATTGTAACATTATTTAAAGCAGAATTTCCGGTATTAGTTATCGTAAATGCATAGTTTATAACATCTCCTTCATTGGCAATACCATCATGATTCTTGTCTTCATAAATTCCTTCTTTCATGATTTTAATGCTAAAAAGCGAATTCAAGGCAGTTACCGTCGGGCTGTCATTAAGTATGGTTGAACCTGAAGTGTCAGTAACCGTCCCATTTGTTGGTGTGGTAGCTGTTACCGTAGCACTATTGGTTACTTTTCCGGCATCTATATCTGATTGTTTAATGGTATAGGTTGCGGTAACAGTTCCTGTTGCGTTTGGTGCCAAGGTGCTTGGTAGTATTGCTAGGTTCACACTATTAGTCAAAGCATCATTGACGATAATGTTAGTCAGAGTGGAATTTCCGGTATTGGTTACCGTAAATGTATAAGTGATTACATCTCCTACGGCTCCGGTTCCGCCCACAGCTCCTGTTTTTACCAAAGCTATGCTTGGACTTGGAGTCAGTATTGTTTCTGTTGGTGTATCGTTAAGAATAGTTGTCCCAGAAGTATCTGTCACCGTTCCGCTTGTTGGGGTTGTTCCCGTTACTGTAGCACTATTGGTTACTTTTCCAGTATCTATATCCGATTGTTGAATGGTATAAGTTGCGGTCGCTGTTCCCGTAGCGTTGGGTGCCAAAGTACTTGGTGTTACAGTAAGGTTCAAGCTGTTTGTCAAAGCATCACTGACAATGATGTTAGTCAAAGTAGTATTTCCGGTATTAGTTACAGTAAACGTATAAGTAATTACATCACCTACAGCTCCCGTACCTCCCGTTGTGCCCACTTTTACCATCGCAATACTTGAACTTTGGGTCAAACTGGTTTCTGTTGGAGTATCGTTAAGAATGGTTGTCCCAGAAGTATCTGACACAGTTCCGCTTGTTGGGGTTGTTCCCGTTACTGTTGCTGTGTTGGTTACCTTGCCCGCATCTATATCTGATTGTTGAATGGTATAAGTTGCTGTTGCAGTTCCTGTAGCATTTGGTACCAATGTACTTGGTGTCACTGCCATGTTCACACTATTGGTTAAAGCATCACTAAAATGAATATTGGTCAAATTGGTATTTCCGGTATTGGTCACCGTAAACGTATAGGTGATTACATCTCCAACGGCTCCAGTTCCTCCTACTACTCCCGTTTTTACCAAAGCAATACTTGGGTTTGGAATTAGCGTAGTTTCTGTAGGTGTGTCATTATTTATAGTTGTCCCGGAAGTATCTGTAACTGTTCCGCTTGTAGGGGTTGTTCCCGTTACTGTTGCGCTATTGGTTACCTTTCCCGCATCTACATCGGCTTGGATAATTGTATAAGTTGCTGTTGCGGTTCCAGTGGCATTTGGAGCCAAAGTACTTGGTGTTACAGCAAGATTCACACTATTGGTCAAAGCATCGTTGACAACAATATTAGTCAATGTTGTATTCCCTGTATTAGTAACTGTAAAAGTATATGTAAGCAAATCTCCTACTCCTCCAGTTCCTCCAACAGCACCAACTTTTACCATCGCAATACTTGGACTTCGGGTCAAAGTAGTTTCTGTTGGCGTATTGTTAAGAATAGTTGTCCCCGAAGTATCTGTCACTGTTCCATTTGTTGGGGTTGTTCCCGTTACTGTGGCACTATTAGTTACTTTTCCGGCATCTATATCCGATTGTTGAATGGTATAAGTGGCAGTTGCTGTTCCCGTAGCGTTTGGTGCCAAGGTACTTGGACTTACCGCCAGATTCACACTATTAGTCAAAGCGTCATTGATAATGATGCTATTCAAGGTAGTATTTCCTGTGTTGGTTACGGTAAACGTATAAGTGATTACATCTCCTACTGCTCCGGTTCCTCCCACAACTCCTGTTTTTACCACAGCGATACTTGGGTTTTGAGTCAGTGTAGTCTCAGTTGGTGTGTTATTGAGTATGGTTGTTCCAGAAGTATCTGTAACTGTTCCGTTAGTTGGGGTTGTTCCTGTTACGGTGGCACTATTAGTTACTTTTCCGGCATCTATATCTGATTGTTGAATGGTATAAGTGGCGGTCGCTGTTCCTGTAGCATTTGGGATCAATGTGCTTGGTGATACCGCCAGATTCACACTATTGGTCAAAGCGTCATTGACAACAACGTTAGTCAATGTTGTATTTCCGGTGTTGGTTACCGTAAAAGTGTATGTGATTAAATAACCTACTGCTCCGGTTCCTCCTACTGTTCCTGTTTTAACCACGGCAATACTTGGGTTTGGAACTAGCGTGGTTTCTGTTGGAGTGTTATTATTTATAGCTGTACCGGAAATATCTGTAACTGTTCCGCTAGTAGGCGTAGTTCCTGTTACTGTAGCACTATTAATTACTTTTCCGGCATCTACATCTGCTTGAATAATTGTATAAGTAGCTGTCGCTGTTCCTGTGGCATTTGGTGCCAATGTGCTTGGAGTTACGGCAAGATTCACACTATTGGTCAAAGCATCATTAACAACAACATTTGTCAAAACAGTATTTCCGGTATTGGTAACCGTAAAAGTATAAGTGATTACATCTCCCACTATTCCGGTGCCTCCCACTGCTCCAGTTTTCACCAAAGCAATACTTGGATTTGGAGTCAGTGTGGTTTCTGTAGGCGTGTCATTATTTATAGTCGTTCCTGAAGTATCAGTAACTGTTCCGCTAGTTGGGGTTGTTCCTGTTACAGTGGCACTATTGGTTACTTTTCCGGCATCTACATCAGCCTGAATAATTGTATAAGTTGCGGTTGCTGTTCCTGTCTCATTGGGTGCTAATGTACTTGGTGTTACAGCAAGATTTACACTATTGGTCAAGGCATCATTGATCACAACGTTGGTCAATGTTGTATTTCCTGTATTGGTCACCGTAAACGTATATGTAATTACATCACCTACCGCCCCAGTTCCTCCTACTGCTCCTACCTTTACCAAGGCAATACTTGGAGCTGTCACAAATATGGTGACCGTAGCAGTATCGCAATTTGTAGGATTCAATTTTTCACAAATAGTATAATTTACAGTATAAGTACCTCCAGGAGTATTTGGTGCTACGGTTACACTTCCGTCTGCATTTACTGTAAGTGGTCCGTTTGGAACAGAAGTCAAAATAATATCAGATATGTTTACCGGGGTTCCGTTTAAGGTATCATTTGTCAATACATTACCGGCATTTACATTACCAGTTGCTCCGACTGTTGGTGGCAAAACATCATTTACCGCATCAATAACTGCGCATTGTAATGAACCTCCACTAGTACCTGCCGTATTAACAAATGCTCCATATACATTGATATTATTTATCTCATTCGCAAGTGACCCTAAACTAATCCTAATTTCATCAAAAGCTTGTGAGGTCTTGAAACCTACATTATAAACCGCCGTGCCAGAAACATACGGAGCCAGTATAGGTACGTTTGTTAACAATGCTGAACTTTTTGACTCCTTAAGCACACCGTCTAAATAAGTATAAACGGTCAAAGAATTGAATAAATCTAACTGAGCTAAACTATTTAAATCTTTTATTGTGAATCCCGCAAAAGTACCCGCAGGATAAGTTGTCAACTGATCCAGAACAGCAATCGAAGCCGTAGATATTACTCCTGCAGTAACCATGATTGTAGCAAAATCAGTAGTATCTGCAGTCAATACATTATTGGTATTATTCACCACACACGCCACACATGCCACACCATCTATTCCTGTTTTATCACTATCAATGATTACAGGAAAAGCTGGGTTCGTTAATGGATACGTTCTATTACATTCTAAAGTTACCGGACATAATTTTTCAAAAACTACATTATAAACATTTACAACTCCCAAAGTTACAGTTGCTGTATTCGTGATAGTGATACGAGCTTCATCAAAGGATTTAGTACTTACAAACCCAATCGTTTGTGTACTGTTACTGGTTCCAACAATTGCCAAAGCAGAATTCCCTGACTTAGTTTCTTGAAGTACTCCATTGAGATAAGTTCTTAATGTAACTGCGTCAAGAGCATTTACATTCAACAGTGGAGCGTTTTCAACAGTAAACCCTACAAAAGAACCAATAGGATAATCTGTTTTTTCATCCTTTATAGAAATACTACCACTGTTTCCAATACTTGCTGTTAAACTAATCTGAGCATAATTAGTCGTATTGGAATCTATTAGATTTTCAGCATTATTTATTGTACAAAGCGCACAAACCAAACCATCAATACCTGTATTTACCCCATTAATATAAACTGGATAAGTTGGGGCAGACATGACCGTTTGTGTGTTACAAACCAAATCAGGTCCAGCACAAAAATTTTCAAAAACAGCACTATACACTTTGGTAGAACCCAAATTCAGAGCTAATGTTTGATTAACCGATATTCTAGCTTCATCAAACGAAGTAGTTGATACAAAGCCTACTTTATATCGGCCAGGATTGTTTAACAACGAACCGCCGACTACTAAATTACTGCCAGAGAGTTGTTGTTGCTGAACTCCGTCACGATACGTAGTTATAACTATATTACCCAATGCCGAAGCATTCAGCAAATTTGAATTTTCTATTTCAAAACCTGCATAAGTACCTGATGGATAATCTGTAAGTTGATCTTTTACTGAAATACTTCCTGATCCTGCTATACCAGCAGTCAAAGCAATAGTCGCATAATCATTTGTATTAGAGCTAATACAATTCGTTACATCATAAACACTTCCTACGCTTGTACCGGATACACCCGTATGTGTAGGCTCTAAACTTACTGGATAAGTTGGAAGATTCATTGCTGAAACAGTATTACAACCCAGAGCCGGACCAGCACAATAATTTCTAATAACAGGATAATAAACATCAATAATATTCGACAAACCGACCAAACCTCCTATTGAAATTTCAATCGCATCAAAATCTTGGGTAGTATTGAAACCCACAACATAATTGTTCCCTGTACCATTAAGCAATCCCTGTCCCAAAAGTAATGGCCCTGAGGTGGTTTCTTTCAGAACACCATTTAGATAAGTCCTGATTGTAATTGAACTTAATAAATTTGTATTTAATAATGCACCTGTATCAATTCTGTACCCAACATAAGTACCTGCGGTATAATCAGTATCGGTATCGGTAACTCTATAATCTACAGAGCCAGAAACACCAACAGTAACATTTGCTGTTGCAAAATTATTCAAGTCAGCATCTATTAACCTGGGGGCATTTGTTGCCGAACAAAGCACACAAACACCACTAAGACTACCCGTTGCCGTCAAATTGCCAAAAGTACTGTTTATAAAAGGAAGTGGAGTTTCTGTATTACATTGGGCCGAAACAATGGTCGCTGAACACACATAAAAAACAAAAAAAAGGAATGCTCTTTTGAATGTTCTTTGAATTAATGTCTTTAATGTAATAGATTGGTTTGATTGATTAATCGAAAGGTCTTTGTAATTTTTTTTCATAGAATAAAAGATTAAACTTTTTAAACAAAATAAAATTCACAACTCTTTTAACATCTAACAACATATCGTTAAATATAACTAAAAAATCGATATAATACACAATAAAATGTATTTAATAGAATATTGACTACGTAATTAATCGATAGGAGAACTTGGAAAAGCAGGACAAAGAACATATTATTCCTGTAAATTTATTCTATTAAGAAAGGAGAAGCACATAAATCAAGCAAACAAAAATCGATAGTAACATAGAATTATTACTAGAAGAAAATCTAACAAATACTAGTTATGTAACCCAATTACTATATTCGATACTTCTTATTTCGCTATAAAAAACAAATAACATGAACTAATTTTCATAAATTACGATTCCTAATAATAGTAAAGATTATGGCTGAAATTAAGAACCATTCAAAATCAAAAAATCACAATATAATCCTACTCTATATTATATTGTTTTTTTCATGTACTTCACTAATCATTATAAACTACATTACTATTACAATTCTATCTACATCGAGAGCCTATATAAATGGGGAGTCACATTACTCCAAAGGACAAAACAAAGCATCTCGGCATTTGATTACCTATTTGTACACAGAAAATGATAAAAGCTGGAAATCGTTTAACGAAGAATTGAGTGTTCCCTTGGGTGACCAATTAGCAAGAATAGCTTTAACTCATAATCTTGATGATAGTATCGCCAAAAAAGGGTTTAGAGCTGGGAGAAATAAAGAAGGGGATTTAGATGATTTAATCTGGGTATTTAAAAATTTTAATACTGTACCATTTCTAAAAAGAGCAATTTACGAGTGGAAAAATGCTGATAAATTAGTAAATCAGCTTCATGAAATGGGCGTTGAAGTTCATGAAAAAATTAAATCTGGTACATTAGATGAGAAAACAAAACATGAACTTTCGTCTAAAATAAATTCTCTATGCGAAAAACTAGGCGTTGCTGCAGATAAGTTCTCTAATATTGTTGGTGACGGTACCCGAGAAATTAAAGGCATTTTAATCGTTATAAATATATTTTTTATACTAATAATAATCAGTTGTGCTAGTATTTATTATGTAATCACATTAAAAAAAATAATAGCTTCAGAGAAGGATATTAGTAGTAAAAAAGAACAATTACACGATATTATAAAAGATTTAGAAAAAACTAAAATAGAATTATCTACAGAAATAATCCAGCATAAAAAACTAATTGGGACCATAAGCCATGATATAAAAAGCCCTTTGAAATATTTAGTAATGACCAATAAATATATTTATGAAGAGTCTAAAAACTATAATGATGTAAAATTCAAAAAAAACACGAAATCCGTTTATTCATCTACACTGCAACTGTATAATTTCATTGACAGTTTATTGACCTATTCTAAAATATTCTTTGAAGGAAAATCTTCTGAAAATCTGGATTATTATCTAAAAGAACTGGTACAAACGAAATGCAATTTATTCCATGATATAGCCGAGGCTTCAAATAATGTTTTAGTAAATGAAATTGATAAAAATGTTAAGACAAAAATAAACAAGGACATATTATCTGTTATTCTTCACAACATTCTTGATAATGCCATAAAACACACAGAGAGAGGAGTCGTTAAAGTGTATAGCCACGTTAAAAACAAAAAATTATATCTGGTTGTAGAAGACTCGGGAAAAGGATTTAAAGAAGAGGATCTAATCTATTACAACCAATTAAGTAATGAACAATCTGATGAAAAATTAATCCTAAGGAATAACGGAATGGGGCTACATATGGTTGTAGAATTAATTCAGATACTCAACGGTGATTTAAAATTTTATAGTGAAGGAGGAAAAGGTTCTAAAATTGAAATAATTACTGATTTAAATTAGTCAAACTGTGAATTTTTTAAACAATTCAGATAACTCAATAATATTGGTTATGTGTGTTTTTTTGAAAATATTCAATTTATGGGTACTTACAGTAGTCATTTTTATATCCAATTCATTGGCAATTTCAAGATTTCCAAATCCTTTTACAAGAAGTTCCGCAATTTCAAATTCTCTTTGGGTAAGTTCTTCCAGAGGATTACAGCTTTCTCTCTTATTTTGAGAAAACTCTATGAATTTATCAAGTATATCTGTTGAGATATATTTCCCTACTTCTAAAACAGTTTTTACAACTTTGACAATTGTGCCACTATCGCTCAACTTATTCAGGTATCCATTTGCCCCAGCTTGTATGTAACGAAAAGCATAAATATCCTCATCATGAGCAGAAAAAATTAATATTTTTAGATTTTTTTGTAACTCCCGTAGATCATCTATCATGTAGTATTTTTTACCGCCTGGTAAATTGATATCCAATATTACCAAATCAAAATAATTTTTTCCCAATTCAATAAGTGCTCCCGGAAAATCATTCGTCCCAAAAACCTGAACATCATCAAGTTCATTTTCTAATAAAAGGGACATTCCTGATCTTACAATAAAATGATCATCAACAATTAGTATTTTTTTTACCATAACGGAAAACTAAATTTAAAACTATTACAACCTATCCCAAATCAAGCCAACAGTTTTGCCATCAACGATAACTTCCCTTTATAAAAGCATTTTAGTGCAAAAAACTAGTACTGTCTTGTAACAAAGTCCTTTAAACTTAATTATAAGAGTTGAGGTATATAAGGTCAACCTCATCTCTGATAAAAGAATATTATCATCTAAAGGAGAATATTACATTAAAAAACTAAATCATGATGTCAATATAATGATTTTAAAAAAAATTAACAATATAAAATAATTATTTTTATCAAAATACGCGTTTTATTAAGAAAACAACATCAAATTATTCAAATTAATATAATATAATTCTTATAATCAAAAATAGTAAGCATAATCTTTCTGTTTAATTAAATTCAAATTATTGTATCAAAAAAAAACTGCTATAAAAAAACCGCTACTACTTAAATTTAAGTAATAGCGGTTTTTCCTTATACTAATAATTAACCTTTTCTCTTTGCAGAACTACTTTTTCTAATACTAATAACTATTCCACACATTATTTTTCGGACTAGCATCTACATAAATGCCATTATCAAGATTTACCGATTTTATTTTTTTATCAGATTTCAAATAAATTGTTGTGTTTTTTTGATTGTTTTTCCAAACGGCTGGAGTTTGATGCAAAATCTCTTTTGAATTGTCATCATACATAATAACAACATCAAAAGGAATGGCGAAACCACCAACATTTTTAATCCAAATTGTTTTTTTCGAATTCATATCTTCCACTTTTTCAATCACTAAATCAATGTGATTATTGCTAAAAAACCAGTTGTTGAAAAACCAATTTAAATTTTTACCCGAACTGGTATTCATACAATTAAAAAAGTCCCAAGGAATTGGATGTTTACCGTTCCATGTATCCATATAAAAATGCAATGATTTTTTGAATTGGTCATCACCAAGCAAATCTTTCAAAGCAAGATACGAAAGAGAAGCTTTGCCATATGAATTGTTTCCATATCCCGCATCAGACACTTGGGTAGACATCGTGATTATGGGTTGATCTTCTTCTGCAGATGGGTCTTTTATATAACGATTGATTCTGAACTCTTTATAAAATCTATCGGCTGCCTCTTTACCATGTTCTGCAATGCCTATTAGATATTCAAAAGTAGTAGCCCAGCCTTCGTCCATATAAGCATATCGGGTTTCATTTATTCCCATATAAAAGGGAAAATAGGTATGTGCTATTTCATGATCTTGTACCAATTGTGCAAAAATAGCATTCCCTACCTGTGCATCATTAACCATCATAGGATACTCCATATCAGCAAATCCCTGAAAAGCAGTCATTTTTGAGTATGGATAAGGAATTCCTGGCCAATTATTAGAAAACCAATCTAATGCGTAATTAATATTTTTAACCGAATTAAAAAAATCCGTGCCTGTTATATCATAAGCTGCTTGAGTACTGGTGCGACGTTTGGTTTTAGCATCTACAATTGCGCTACTGGCATCCCAAATATAATGATTGCTTAATGCGAAACAAACATCACTAATGTTGTTGGCTTTAAACTTCCAGCTATTCCATTCATTTTGCTGAGTAACACGTCCTTCTTTCAATTCTTGTTCATTAGCAATACGCATTACCTCATCTGAGATATATGATTTTTTTAAACGAGCAGCATATTCAGGTTGCAAAACCTCATCTGGGTTTAATAAATCTCCTGTTCCATAAACCACGTAATTTTTGGGTGCATTAACTGTGTAAACATAATCGTTAAAGTCATTATAGAATTCTTGACGATCTGTATGAGGTATTCTGTCCCAGTAATTATAATCGTCAAAAACTGATACTCTAGGATAGCTATAGGCTACATAAAAAGTAGTTTCGTCTATTTGTCCTTCTCTTCCACTCTCTTTTGACAAAGGATAATTCCATTCGATTTCAAAAGTTGCTTTAGTCTTTGGCAGCAAAGGGCTTTTTATCTTTACATTTCCAACAGTCCCCCATTTTCTGGCATCTTCATTGTAAGTAACCCCATCTATTTTTAAAGATGTAATCGTCAATCCATTTGATAGAAAGTTTTCACCCACACTTCCTCCTCTTGGAGATGTTGGCTTGTGCAAATTATTCACAAAACGTATCACTATATTTCTCAGTGTATCATTACTATTGTTTTCGTATACAATAGTTTCGCTACCGCTTACCTCCTTTGTCGTTGCATTTACACTAATATTCATGGTATAAATACCGTGATTTTGCCAATACTTTTTACCGGGCTTTCCATCCATAGAACGAGTCTCTTTTGCATAAGCTTCTTTTATGTTTCTAGGCATATAAAGCTCTTGGGCAAAACTACTTTGTACAAATACAATAATTGTCAGGGCTAATAGTTTCGATAGGATTTTCTTTTTCATTTTTGATTTTTAGATTGTGACAGTTTGTAATAAGTATCCAAATCTTGATTTTTGTAACAAAAACTTGTCGTTTTTTTATAAAAAAACCAAAATGAAATTCGAAATGCCTTTTATAAATGATAAAACGCTTTTATGAGAAAATTGACTAATACATACAAAATAGCACCTATTAAAGCAAAAGCGAGAATAAAAGCAAGAATATTAATTACAATATTGGGAATGAATTTTAGTCTTGGATGCACATAAAAAGGCTCACGATGCAAACGTTCGTGCACATTTTTGGCTGCTATTTTTATTTTCTTTTTGATAGCTTAAATGCTTTAATAAATTTCACTTCTAATTTAAGCTTTATTTAGACATTTTTAATGTTTTTTAATCAATAATAAGCAGGGCAACTATAACATCTTCTACTCGTATCAAAAATATACATGAATGAAAGCTCATATACCCCTCCTGTTTTTCCAATATGTGTAGTATTGAAATCATAAGAATAGCCAAATTTAAAATGATTAAACTGTAGCCCTCCAAAAAGGTTGACCGAAATTAAAAAATCACTCCCCGGAGTATCTTTTGACGGATTTGTTGCGGCACCTACCCCAAAAAAATATTTTTCAAATATCAGACCCGTTCCAAAATCCAAACGATCATAGGATCCTTGTGCCATATAGTTTGTCGTTACCAATAATCGGGTTTCATAAGGAAAACTGATTATATCTACATAATCTGCAATATGAAATTCATATCCCAAATTGGCCGAAAAAAAACGGTCTAATGGCATATTACCATCTTCTTCAAAAGAAATGTCAGGTTTATTAATATGCTTCAATGCCAAACCAATCCATCCTTTTTCATTATTGATTAACATTCCTGCAGAAATGTCGAAAAAATTTATATGATTATTATACAATAAAGGATCTCCACTCCCTGGATTAATGCTTCCGGATCCAATATTGATTTGATCTCCCAACACCAAGTTTTGAAAACCATAAGATTTATACCCAAATCCTACTTCAGCTGCCGGGCGAAAATACCAATCATCTGTCAACTGCACTCGGTATGCATAGGAAAGACTTCCTTCAAAAAATTTATAATCTGTAAATGTTTCTCTCTCGCTTAACAAGTTTAATCCAAATCCGCTATTTATATTTTCATCCCAAGTATAGGCATATGCAAAATCTGAGTCTACTCTTAACTCTAAGTCTGGCCATTGTGTTCTATGCAATATTCCTGCATTGGTAGTTTCTAACATACCTGTAAATCCGGGATTTAAAACCTGTGGCACCATAAAATATTGCGTAAACACAGGATCTTGTGCATTTACGATAATTGAATAAAAGAATAACGACAGAAAGGCTACTATTTTAATTTTCATCTTGCTATTTTAATTAAGTAAAGTAAAAGGCCCCTCTTTTAAAATCTCGGTACCATAAAAAGTAGTTGCTTTAATTTTATAGTAATAATTACCATTCTCTGAAAGCTTATTCTTTACATAGCCACTCCATCCTCTAATGGTTTCCCCTTCCTCAGAATAAACAAGTTCACCCCATGTATTATACACTTCAAACTGTATTAATTTCATTCCTAAAAATTGAGGGGTAAAAAAATCATTTATACCATCTCCGTTTGGTGTAAACGCAGTTGGAGAAATCAATTCATATCCTTTCTCGATACTTAATTTTTGAGTACTAGTATAAACGCACCCAAAAGGATAAGTTACCATTTGCGAAACCAAATACTCTCCGGCAAGTACATATGAATGCTTTGGGTTTATTTCATTAGAAACACTTCCGTCACCAAAATTCCATGCCACACTTATAAAATCTCCATTAGAAGTATTGGTAAATAGGATAGGATCTACCACAGAATATACCCCATAAGTAGTAAAGGCATATGAACTGGTTAAAAAACTAGGATAGCCCAATTCTGGAATTTTCACATCAAAAGTATAAAGAGCTGGGCACCCTAAACCATCTACTACACTAAGTGTTACAGCTCCGTTTTGGTTGGTATTCATAATTTCATTATTAGCCCCACTAACAACTCCACTAGACCAAGACAATTTATAGGGCGGTACCCCACCAGTTACATTGGCCACAAAAGTTTGATGCACATAACGGGTATCACAATTAAAATCTGTTTGGGTTTCTACTGCAATTACAATTGGGGGCTGTCTATAAATAACATATTCGGCTTGCTTTTTACATCCTCTTGCATCTGTAACCGTTACGAGATAATTTCCCGCTGGTATATTGGTTAAATCCTCAGTTGTACTGCCATTTGACCAAGCATAGGTAAAAGGAGCAGTACCTCCTGAGACCAAAAGATTTATGGCTCCACTATTGGCATTATTACAATCGAAGGCATTGGTTAAATTAGCCGTAAGCACCAATTGTTGAGGTTCTACAATTACAAAAGACTCTTTTATAAAACAAGGTGCGCCATCAGATACCGTAACCGAATATGTTCCGGCCGCCAAATTATTTCTGGTACTTCCTGCCGAAGGATTATCATCCCAAAGTACTTTTACCGGAGATACACCCCCGCTTATATTTAGTGCTATACTTCCGTCCTTAGAGCCAAAACAAGATATATTTGTCTTCACCGGATTGATACTGAAAGGCGGAGGAACAGGCACAGTTATAGTACTCTTCTTTACGCAAAGTAGCGCATCGGTAACAGTTACCGTATAATCTCCAGGAGCGAGATTGTCCTGTGAGGATCCGCTACCAAAATTACTCCACGAATACTGATACGGTGGAATTCCTCCTGAAACTACCAAATCTATAGATCCATTATTATATCCCGAACAACTCAACCCAGTTACTGTAGCTTTGATGATGATTTCGCTATTTTGAGTTATCGTAACCCTTAAAGACGTTTGACAATTTGATTTATCCGAAACTATCAGATCATAAACCCCTGCATAGAGTCCTGATAAATTCTGATTTGTACTTCTAAAACCATTTGGTCCCGTCCACATATAATTGTATTGCCCAACCGGAAATGGAGTCCCACCAATTGTATTAACCGTAATGGCTCCTGTGGCATCTCCATAACATTTTACATTGACTTGATTCACTAAACTTACTGCCAAAACAGGTGGCTGTGTAATGGTAAAAGAAATTGTTTTTGGGTTATTTACAGGCGCACAGCCATTAAAATCTGTAACGGTGACAACATACGTCCCTGGAGTTAAATTTGACAAATCCTGAGTCGTTACAGGATAAGTGGCTCCATTTTTGGTCCATACATACACATAAGGCGGCGTTCCTCCAGAAACATTAATATCGATAGCACCATTGCCGTCACCAAAACAAGTAATATCTTTTTCAGTAACAGTACTAATGAGCATGTCATTGGGTTCTGTAACAGTATAATCTTTATCAAAATTGGCACAGCCGCTATTGTCTTTTATATTCAAATGATAAATCCCCGGAGCTAATGATGAAATTGTTGTAGCCGAAGATGTAAAGCCATTGGGGCCTGTCCATAAAACAATATAAGGTGTTGCCCCTCCAAAAGGGATTCCTCCTGCTATATTGGTACTAATAGAACCATTATGGGCCTGAAAACATTTGCTATTAGTAATTATTTCGTTAGCATACATAGATGGTTTAACAGTTACAACAATCGTAAAAGTCGCTCCCACACATGATGCCCCCGAAGTTGGTGTTACAGTATAAGTCGCCGTAGCTAAACTGGTAGAAGTATTTGTTAAAGTCTGACTTATATTAGATTGAGGTGTAACTTGAGTACTACCGCCAGTTATAGTTCCTGCTGGACTTATCATTGGATTCGACCAAGTATAAACAGTTCTTGGAGGGACAATTTCTGATCCTCCATTTACAGGTGTGATACTAAATGCGACACCATTACAGGTAGCTGTTGTTTTTGGTGCAATTACCGGCACAGGATTTACAGTAATTGTGGCTATATTCGAAAAAAGAGAATTACAACCACCCAAAAAAGTAATAACACAATAATAGTAATTTGTTCCAACGACACTAACTGGAGGTGTATAACTAGCTGTAGTTTCTCCTGTTATTAATGTGCTTCCTATATAATCTCCGTTCGAATCAGAATACCATTGATAGGTAGGCGAACCTGAAACACGTACCCCATCATGAGAAGTTACTCCCAAAACTGGAGCTGCTTGTCCTAAACAAATAGTACTGGATTGCGGTTGCACATCCATTTTAGGTTGCGGATAAGTTATCACTTGTGCTGTGTTACTGGTAACACCACAACCAGCCCCTATTTGTTTTATTTCACAATAAAAATACTTTGTTATTGAACTGTTCTCAGCCGGTGCCTCATTTGGAGGAGTAAAGGTATCCAGAGTCTCACCAGCAATAAGAACTCCACCACTATTTGAATTCGTTGTATTTGAATACCATTGATACAAATAGGAACCGTTTACATAACCACCCGTAGCAACTACCTTCAATGGTAATGCATCTTTACATATTATTTGACTAGCAATGGGTTGTTGGGTTATCGCTGGATCTGATACTACAATAATTTGTGCAACAGAACTTGTAGCTAGATTACAACCATTACCGCTATACTGAATGGTAACATAATAATAATATGTTCCTATTGTCGCAAATGGCGGAGGTGTAAAACTATCACTATTTGAATTAGCAATTGGACTACCTCCTATATTCGAATTTGTCGAACCATTATAATACCATTGATAAGTTGGCGTTCCTGCGCCATTTCCGGGAACTACGGATAATGTTCCTGTTCCTCCTACACAAAGAGTCTGACTTGCTGTAGGCTGTGTTGCAATTGTGGTTTGCTGATTGACTTTTAGCGTTGCAAAATTAGAGCTTATAGGGTTACATCCGCCAGATGGGAAAGAAATTTCGCAATAGTAATATTTTACTGGAGTTGTGATATCAGTTGGAGTATAACTAGAAGTATTTGCTCCCGAAATTAATGTACCACCCGTATTTGAAGCTGTCATATTCGAAAACCATTGGTACTGTGGTGTACCAAATGATCCTGTATATGAAACATTCAAAGGAGCAAAAACTCCCCCAACACATATACTCTCAGAAATTGGGTTAACCGTAATTGTGGCTTGAGGATTAACTTTGACTTGGGCAAAAGGAGTTGTCACATTACATCCTCTATTATTAGATTGTGTAACATCACAAGAATAGGAAAAAGTTCCCACTTGGTTTGTTGGTGGAGTAAAACTAGCCGAATTCGCTCCACTAACCGGAGTCGAACCATTGTTCAAATACCATTGATAATTATAAGTAAAAGTGCCAGTTGTGCCTCCGTTTTGATCCAATCCACCACTTACGGTAACTGCCCAAGGAGATGCATTTGAGGCTGGTGCAATACTTTGGCACACTTCCTGATTCGGGAGTGGTATCACCGAAGTAAATACAGGATCTGCAACGGTTACAATCTCTGCCGTATTACTGGTCAATATTCCGCAGCCATTTCCTGCAATCGTAATCACCACATAATTATAATAAGAACCCGGTGAAGCTTGAGCAGCTGCATATAAACTATCCGTATTGGCGTTTGTAATTGGTGTTCCTCCACTGTTTGAATTAGTTGAATTGGTATACCACTGATAACTTGCGGCACCCGCACCATTGATATAATGAACCGTCAATGGTATTGGGGTTACTCCGCCAACACACAAATTTTGTGTCGAAAGCGGTTGTATATCTATTGTTGGAACGATTTTCACTTCTACTTTTGCCGTTTCGGATGTTATACTAGTACAAGCTCCTACTGCAAATGTTACTGTACAATAATAATAGATTGTTCCGAAAGTATTTGGAGGTGTATACGTTGAACTATTCGCACCCACAATTATAGTTCCGGTAGTAGTATTATCAACTGTATTCGAATACCATTGGTAGCTGCTTGGCACTACATTAACCGCAACTGTTAACGGATTTGTTATACCTCCTTGGCATAAACCGTTATCAACTGGTTGAGTTGTAAAATAAGGCAAAGGATCTACTTTTATTACATAATCTACCGTGGGTCCCGGACATCCAAATGCCCATGGAGTTATAGTATAAGTAACTGTTCCTGAAATGGTATTGGTAGTAGAAATAGTTTGTGATGGAATTTCAAATACCGGTGTTGCCGGATCTCCTGCTATACCTGGGGATGTAGCTAGAAAACCGGTTATTCCTGGAGTAGCAGTAGCGGTCCAACTGAAAGTATTTTCAGTTCTAACATAATCCGGGATTAAATCAACCTTTGTAGAATTGGTACCTGAGCAGATGGTTTGTTCTAATGGAGGTGTATTGGCTACATGAGGTATAGGCTTAATTGTAAAAGTTTGTGGTGTAGCTACTGTAGTTCCGCACTCATTAGTCACACTCAAAGAAACTGTATAAGTAACAGGTGTAGTAGTACTTGCAGGATATGTTATTCCTGTAGGATTTGCTAAAGTTGAAGAAGCTGGTGTTCCTCCCGGAAAACTCCAGGCATAAGTTAAAGTACTTGATGCTGGGGCACAACCATTAACTACTGCTGTTGGATTTAACGGATTCGCTATTGTATACCCGCTACACATTGGGTTTATTGAATTTATACTTACCATTGGAGGCTGTTTAACCTCTACAACTTGAGATGTTGAAATAGTCCCACAGGAATTTTTGGCATCTAATTTTAGCAAATAAGTTCCCGGATTAATAAAATGAAAAGAAGGATTTTTGGATGTACTGTTAGTTCCTCCTGTAAAATTCCAATTGGAAGAAGTCCCACAATAAGAAGGGGTATAAATCACTGACCAACTATAGGTAGGCGGAATACACGATTTGCTTTCATCGGTTGTATTGTTAACAATGATATCGCCATTTCCAGGAGCTGTAGTACAAACCGAATTCGTATTTAATGTAAATGCGGGAACTAACGGACTTTCAATACAAATCGTTTTCGAAATTTGATTCGTACCACAAGCATTTCCAATTTTCAATGTGATGGTATAAGTTCCCGGTGCAGTAAATTGTAAATCCAAAGGACTTGATCCAGAATCCCATAAATCTGTATCAGAAGTACCAAAGTCGTTTCCCAAAGTTCCTCCGTTTATAGTGTAAGTAGCAGGCGAAACTGTCCAAACAAATTTAGAATTTGTATTACATCCCAGTGCACTTGCTAATGATCCTCCTATTGAAGTATTAGTGAATCGAATTGTGGTGTTGGTACAATTTATTGGTACTGTACTTGGCGGTACTACTGCTGTCGAAATTGTAAAATTAGGTACAGGTGCTGTCGAAACATATAACGGAGCAATCAAACCTGTCGCAACATTACAAGGGTTAGAAGCCTCTACAGATGCATAAAACGCATCCGTATAAGTTGCATTACCAACTTGGCTATTCGTCCCACATGAAGTATTTACAAAAGTATGTGTTACATCTATAAAATCTACTCCTGGTGCAGGCTGATTGTAAAATTGCACACTAGGTGGAACTGCATCATTTATAGTTACTTTATAAACCGTAGATGGGGAATTATTAGCTATTCCTAAAATTTTAAAAGAAAGCTGATTATTGGTACAAATAGAATTTCCCCCCGGATTACTAATTGAAACTTCTGGATTTGCACCTACAAAAACGGTATAATTTTTAGACGTAGATTCTCCTAAGTTATTAACTACGGTAAATACCAAATTATAAGTTCCTCTGAGATAAGTATGATTTTGTATGACATTCCAAGGAGCAGCTGTTACAAAATCTGGAGAACCATCACCCCATACTATTTTATAACTTACATTTGTTGCTGTTGTTGTAGAACCATTTCTAAAAGAAAAATCAGCAGAAGCCGGATTTGAACAATTTCTAAAAACTGGAATTCCATTATATACCGTTCCTGAACCTGTCCCAATTAATGTGGCATCTGGAGGCAATAAAGCAACATTAACCTCATTTACAGTTGTTTTCTTTACAGTATTCTTTTCATCTTTAATACTATCATTAACCGTTTTTATAGTATCACAAGTTGTTCTAGTAAAAATTGACACAACCGAAGCTGTCTTTTTCTCAAATTTATTTCCCCCTAAGAAAGCAATGTTATTTTTAGCTTGTACTGTAACAAATAAAAAAATAAAAAATAAGAAAATACTATTTTTTCGTAATTGGCTCATCATTTATAAGTCTAAAGTTAGTAGTAATTGAAACTATTCAGTAAGCAATGAATTTCAAAGGCTTTAGGATTAAAATGAAGGGGGTGGTATTTTAATCACTATGTTCTGCTAGAAACATAAATTATAGCTGGTATATCAGATTGATTCCATATTAAATGGAGGCTCAATAGATATCCTATTCCTTCTCAAAATACTGAATCGTTACTGTACGTCAAAAGTTCTTTTTAGAAGAACATCAGAATGACTTTCCTTACAAATATAAACAATTAACAATCAATTAATAACAATTTTACACTAAAAATAACGACTAATCATAATCAACAACAACTCTTTCTTTTCCTGTATAAAAATGTGAAACACCTTCGTCTTTCCAAACATATTCGTATTCGCTCGAAAATCCTTTACTGGATATATTTATATCATCTGGATTCCCTTTACTGTATTTTACCATATCTATATGCATTCCTTTCCAGATATAATTGTTGGCTAGTTTCTCACAATCTTCTTTGCTCCATTCCGGGTGTAATTTTTTAATCTTTCCCGCTTTGCTTTTCATAAACTGAATGTTTTCTTTCTCAAAAGCAATTTCTTTTTTTCGTTTTTCGGAGGCTTCGTATTTTTGATTTAGAACTTTCGAATAGTTTTCTAATTTATCCAGAAAAACGGATACTTCTTCTTTATTCTCTATTGCCTTATAAGCAAACAGTATACTATCCAGATTTACTTTATACTTAGTTTTAGCAATTGATTTAGTGGCGTTGTTAAACCTTAAATTATTAGTAGATTCTTCATTCTCTTTAGAAGAAAAATAAATAGAGATCATTAATCCAACTACAATTAATACTATTGGCGCATTTTTTTTCATCTGTAACTATAATTAATTTTTAAAGAATTCTATCTCTATCAAAATCATTATTGCCATGTTGATGTACAAAAAATAAGTATCCAAAGTTTTTTTGCAAATCTTGGTAATTACTTACTCCAAATACAAAAAACATTTTTTTAAAACAACTGAAATTAATACAGGTAGACCAACTACTCAATTGCTTAAATTAAAAAGTAAAACATTCTAATTTTGTGTAATAAAGATAAAACATTAATTCAACAAAACAGATTAAAAACCCTTTTTATCGATAAAATGCACTCAAAAAACAACATTGTAAGTTTTAAATTATAACAATTAATATATTTATATTTAGTTTTCAAACAAGTGCAATATCTTTTTCTAGTTAGAAATTATAAAAAACAAAAAAGCATCCCATTCCTAGAAATGGGATGCTTTTAGAAAGACATAAAAAACAGTCTTATAATATATAATCCGTATTAATGAAATTTGATTCTTTGCTATTCAATAATTCCTGTAAAATTTCATTGTTATAAGCATTGTCTTTTGAGGCTACAAAAGTTCTTATAGAAAAAGAACGTAAAGCATCATGAATACTTAATGTCCCAAAAGCGGAGTCTTTTCTTCCTGTAAATGGGAAAACATCCGGCCCTCTTTGGCAAGAACTATTCAGGTTTACTCTACATACCAAATTAACCAAGGTATCTATAAGTGGCGCAATGGTTTTGATGTTTTTGCCAAACAAACTCACTTGTTGCCCATAGTTCGATTCAGCCATATCATTCAATGGCTCTTGAATGTCCTTGAAAGTCAAAATTGGTACAACTGGTCCAAATTGCTCTTCATGGTACACACGCATATCTTTATTTATAGGAAACAAAACTGCTGGAAATATAAAATTATCCGTACGCTCTCCTCCTTTTGCATTGATCACTTGTGCTCCTTTGCTAGTTGCATCATCAATTAATTCCTGAATATAAGCTGGTTTTTCGGTTTCTGGCAATGGTGTTAATGACACTCCTTTATCCCACGGATTCCCATATAATAAAGCATCTACTTTGGCAGCAAAACGTCTGTTGAATTCTTCCGCAATTGATTCGTGCACATACAGAATTTTCAGTGCGGTACAACGTTGCCCGTTAAAAGACAAAGTTCCTGTAATACACTCTTGGATTGCCAAATCCAAATCGGCATCCGGTAAAATTATTGCTGGGTTTTTGGCTTCTAATCCTAACACCAAACGCAATCTGTTTTTGTTCGGATGTTGGTCTTGCAATGCGATAGCCGATTTACTGTTTCCAATCAAAGCCAAAATATCAACTTTTCCAGATCTCATTATTGGTGAGGCAATTTCACGGCCTCTTCCATAAACAATACTGATTACCCCTTTTGGAAAACTACTTTTAAAAGCTTCCAGCAATGGAGAAATTAATAAAACGCCATGCTTTGCAGGTTTAAAAATCACAGGATTACCCATAATTAATGCCGGAATAAGCAATGAAAATGTTTCGTTTAATGGATAATTATAAGGCCCTAGACATAAAACTACCCCAAGAGGTCCTCTACGCACCATAGCATTTATCCCTTGCACTTTAGAAAAATGGGCTGAACTACTGTGCAATTCTTTGTAGCTTTCTATGGTATCATTTATATACTCTACAGTTCTATCAAATTCTTTTTCAGAATCTCCAAGTGTTTTTCCTATTTCCCACATCAAAAGCTTAACTACTTCGGTACGGGTTGTTTTCATTTGGACTACAAATTTTTCCATACACTTAATCCGATCAACAACTTTCATGGTTGGCCATAAACCTTGTCCGTTATTAAAAGCTGCCCTTGCTGATTCTGCCACTTCTAAAGCTTCTGCTTCGCCCATAAAAGGAATAGAGCCCAACAATGTTGGTTCATACTTCTCGGTTGAAGAAATTGTAGAATATACAGGGGTCAATTCCCCTGTCCATTTTTTTAATTCACCATTTACTAAATAGGTGTCTTGTATAAGCGGTTTTGTAATTTGGAATTCTTGTGGTATTACATTCATTCTTTGGTTAATTTTTGGTTGTTAATATCTAAAATTTAAAAAAGAGGCATAAGCCTCTTTTTTTAGTTATACAGTTTAGACGATATCGCCTTCCCATTCTATAATTCCACCCAGTAGATTATAAGCATGCTCTATACCTAATTCATTCATGATTTCACAGGCTTTTGCACTTCTTGCTCCAGAACGGCAATACACATAATAACTTTTGCTTTTATCTAATGCCTCAATAGCATCAATAAATTCCTGTCCTTTATGAATATCAATATTTATAGCACCTTCGATTATGCCTTGATCGCACTCGTCTTCGGTTCTTACATCTAGTATCACTGCGTTTTCATCGGCTTCAAATTGAGAAACCCATTCTTCTTGTGTTAAATTCATAATATATATTTTTCTGTAAAAATACGAGGTTTTACTCAAACATTAGCCCTCTTTTTTGTGAATTAGCCAATAAATCGTAGAAAACGATTTCGTAAAGTACTAATATGCAGTGTATAGCAATTTTATCTAATTAAACCATAAAATAGAACTGCTTTTGGCTCGGTAAATTCTATTTTTAATAATTTCATTTCAAGGCAACTTAGAAATGGTAGTTAACTATTCATTCACAAAAAATAGCATCTTTTTCACTACTTTTACAGTGTTAGTATTCCAACTCCATTCCAAAACAAAAATCAAAATGCCAGAACAATTAAAAAAAATATTTCCATCCTTTTCTAACGAATTGATACAAGAGATAAAAACAAACGAAGTCATCAAAGACTTTAGTGCTGGCGAAGTTATCATGCGCACCGGGCAGTATATCAAGAATACAGTTCTGGTTACCAAAGGAACCATC
Source organism: Flavobacterium aestivum (assembly GCF_026870175.2). Classification (NCBI taxonomy): domain Bacteria; kingdom Pseudomonadati; phylum Bacteroidota; class Flavobacteriia; order Flavobacteriales; family Flavobacteriaceae; genus Flavobacterium; species Flavobacterium aestivum. Next base: position 3,907,484 of record NZ_CP113977.2, read on the forward strand.
AAAGTTTATCGTGAAGATATTGATGGTGGCGAATTTTTTATGTACTACTTAAAACCTGGGCAAGCATGTGCACTATCTATGGTTTGTGCCACCAAAAATGAAAAAAGCCAAATTATGGCTAAAGTTGTTGAGAATGCCGAAGTAATCATGCTTCCTCTATCCTTGATGGATAAATGGATGATGGAACATCGCAGTTGGTATGAATTTGTAATTAGTACCTACCGTAACCGCTTTGAAGAAGTACTGGAAGTTATTGACAGTATTGCTTTTAGAGCTATGGATGAACGTCTGGAGTTCTACCTGAAACGCCAAGTTGATGTGTGTGGCAGCAAGGAACTAAAACTTTCTCATCAAGAAATTGGATCAGATTTGAATACCTCCAGAGAAGTAATTTCAAGACTACTCAAAAAAATGGAACAAAGAGGTCTCGTTGTTTTGTCTCGCAACCAAATTGAAGTTTTGATGTAGATTATCTTAATGTGACAAATGTTACTGTAAATAAAAAACCGTCTTCGCATATTTGCAGTAAATCTAAATTAAGAATATAAAAACATGGAATATTTTGGTTATCTGGCTTCTGTCATAATAGGTCTTTCGTTAGGATTAATAGGTGGTGGAGGATCTATTTTAACCATTCCCATATTGGTCTATTTATTCAAAATAGATCCAAAATTAGCAACTACATATTCACTGTTCATTGTGGGCATAACCGCTTTATCAGGATGTTTCAGTCATTACAGAATGGGAAATCTGAAAATTAAATCGGCATTGTATTTTGTCGTTCCTTCTGTCTTTTCCATATTAATTATCCGTGAAGTCATTTTTCTAAAGATTCCTAATGTACTTTTTACAATAAATGATTTTCAAATCACCAAAAATTTTCTGATCATGATTATTTTCGCAGTTCTTATGATGGCTGCATCTATTTCTATGATTAGAGAATCTAATTCTCAAATAAAATCTTCAACAACAAATTTTACTCAGCTTTCTGTGATTGGTGCTGTTGTTGGAATCATAATTGGTTTTCTTGGTGCTGGAGGTGGTTTTTTAATTATTCCTGCCTTACTATTTTTTGCCAATTTACCCATGAAACAAGCTGTAGGGACTTCATTATTGATTATTTTCATTAATTCCTCTATTGGTTTTATAGGCGACTTATATATTGGAACTCCCATAGATTATCCCTTTTTACTAGAAATATCGAGTATTGCTTTTATAGGGATGCTTATTGGATCTCAACTATCCAAAAGAATGGACGGAAACAAACTCAAACCTCTTTTTGGATGGTTCGTTTTGGTAATGGGAATCTATATCCTTATCAAGGAAATTTTCTTAAATTAAACTTTCGTTAAAGTAACTATTGTCACTGACAGTATAAAAAAACAGAATTAACTTTGTATCAAATTAAATATAAAATACCATGCAAATAGAACAAATATATACAGGATGCCTGGCACAAGGTGCTTATTATATCACTTCTGATGGAGAAGCTGTTATAATAGACCCGCTTAGGGAAACACAACCTTATCTGGATCGTATTGCTCGTGATGGGGTCAAACTGAAATATATTTTTGAAACTCACTTTCATGCCGATTTTGTTTCCGGACATCTTGATTTAAGCAAAGAAACTGGAGCAACAATAGTGTATGGACCAACTGCAGAACCAGAATTTGAAGCCACTATTGCAGTAGACAATCAAGTATTTGAAATTGGAAACATCAAAATAAAAGTACTTCACACTCCTGGGCATACCTTGGAAAGTTCTACGTATTTATTAATCGACGAAAACGGAAAAGACTATGCCATTTTCTCTGGGGACACTCTATTCATTGGAGATGTAGGAAGACCCGATCTTGCCCAAAAATCAGCATCGATGACCCAAGAGCAATTGGCAGGATTGTTATTTCACTCGTTAAGAGATAAAGTAATGCCTCTGGCCGATGATGTAATTGTATATCCAGCCCATGGCGCCGGTAGTGCCTGCGGAAAGAATATGAGTAAAGAAACCGTTTCTACCATTGGAAACCAAAAAGCAACTAACTATGCTTTGAGAGCCGATATGACCGAAGCTGAATTCATCACCGAAGTAACTGACGGGTTGCTACCTCCCCCAGCCTATTTTGGAATGAATGTATCCATGAATAAAAAAGGATATGATAGTTTCCAGCATGTATTGCAACATGGTATGAAGCCCTTATCTGTAACCGAATTCGAAACTGTGGCTGAAGAAACTTCTGCCTTAATTTTAGATACCCGAAATAACGGAATTTTTAGCAAAGGCTACATTCCGCAATCTATAAACATAGGGATTAATGGTGATTTTGCTCCTTGGGTTGGCGCTTTGATTGCCAATGTAAACCAACCTATTGTTTTAGTTACCGAAGTTGGAAAAGAAGAAGAAACAGTGACTCGCTTGAGCCGTGTGGGGTTTGATAATCTTGTGGGACATCTGGAAGGCGGTTTTGAAGCTTGGAAAAATGCTGGCAAAGAAATTGACCACGTAAATAGAATTACAGCAGAGCAGTTCAAAACTGAAGTAAAAATTGGCGAAAGCACAATTATTGATATTCGTAAAGAAAGTGAATACAGTGCCGAGCATATTCATGAAGCTTTCAGTAAACCCTTGGCTAACATCAACGAATGGATAAAAGACATCAACCCAAAAGAACATTTCTTTATGCATTGTGCCGGAGGATATCGCAGTATGATTGCGGCATCGATTTTGCAAGCTCGTGGGTTTAGAAATTTCACCGAAATAGAAGGCGGATTTAGCGCTATTGCCAAAACTGATATTCCGAGAACCGATTTTGTATGTCAAAGTAAAGTATTCAAATAAAAAATATTTCAAATAGCCCAAGTATTTCATTAACTGATAAATACTTCTTATCATGAAAAAAAATATAGGTCCTACAGACAAAATGATTCGTTCCGTAATTGGAATTATCATTGCTATATTATACTATTCAGGTATTATAAATGGAACGCTGGCAATCATTTTATTAGCTTTTGCTATTGTTCTTTTGCTAACCAGTTTCATTGGCTTTAGCCCATTATATAAGCTCCTAGGAATAAACACCAATAATAAAAAACTATAATTTTATGGACAACTTGCAATGCTGTGTGACATCTTGTGAAAGGCCTTTGGATCAAACCTATTGGGATAGCCAATACCAGTCTAATACAATAGGTTGGGATTTAGGAGAAGTGTCCCCTCCCCTAAAAAGTTACATCAATACTTTAGAAAATAAAGATGTCAGAATTTTAATTCCTGGTTGCGGGAATACTTATGAAGCCGAATACATTTTGGAACTGGGCTTTACAAACGTTACCGTAATTGATATCGCGCCAACATTAGTTGAAAATCTAAAAACCAAATTCAAGGATAATCCCAACATCAATATCGTATTGGGAGACTTTTTTGAGCATCAGGGAGTGTATGACATAATCCTTGAACAAACTTTCTTTTGTGCCCTACCACCAACAATACGTCAAAAATACGTCTGGAAAATGCATCAGCTTTTGGCCGAAAAAGGAAAAATTGCCGGATTATTGTTCAACCGAACATTCGAAAGTGGCCCACCTTTTGGCGGAAGCCAAGAAGAATACACTTTGCTTTTTCAACAAGCTTTTCATTTTCTAAAAATGGACGTTTGCCAAAATTCAGCCGCACCAAGAGCCGGTTCCGAATTGTTTATCGAATTGCAAAAGAACAGTGAAGTATTGGTCAATTTATATACATTTGAAGGCATTACATGTAGCGGTTGCAAAAATACGGTTTCCGAAAAATTTGCTACTATCGAAGGTATTTTAAACGTGAGTATGAGCAGTGATTTTGCTGAAGTATTGATTGTTAGCCAAAATGAAGTTGCATTAGAAGCATTGCAAAATGAAATCGCTTATGATGTTAAATATAAAATTGAAAAAATTTAAAAATTTAAAATTGTTTAAAGCTTTAATCTTTTAATCTTTTAATCTTTTAATCTTTTAATCTTTTAATCTTTTAATCTTTTAATCTTTTAATCTTTTTTAAGAAAAAAATGAAAGAACTACTATTCAGGAACTGGCATATCATGCGTATTTTTCGTTTCGCTTTTGCAGTATTCCTATTTGCACAAGCCTATTATACACATGAATGGTTCTTTATAGCCTTTGGAATATTTTTCTTTGTTCAAGCCATTTTTAATACTGGTTGCGGACCAAATGGTTGTGCTGTTCCCAAAAATAAATACACAAAAAAATGAGTACATTCAACGATATTATTCAATCTGAAAAACCGATTTTAGTTGATTTTTTTGCCACTTGGTGTGGACCTTGCCAAACATTGGCTCCTATTTTGAAACAAGTAAAAGATAATTTGGGCGACCGAATTTCAATCATCAAAATTGATGTAGACAAAAACCAGCAAATCGCCTCACAATACCAAGTTCGAGGCGTTCCTACAATGATTCTATTCCAAAACGGAAAACAATTATGGAGACAATCCGGAGTGTTAAGCACCAGTGACTTGATTAGAGTTATTACCGAAAAAAGCAATTCATGACCCGAAAAGCCATTATTATCACCAGCATAGGAATCGTAATCGGAGCCATTTCCGGCTATTTGTATTATCACTTTGTTGGTTGTGCTTCGGGTAGTTGCGCCATAACCTCAAAACCCTTGAACTCTACTCTATACGGCAGTTTACTGGGAGGATTATTGTTTAATATGTTTGTGAAAGAAGAAAAAAATAAAGAGTAATAAAATTACAATCAATTCATTTAGTCACAAAACAAATCCTAAATAGTAAAGCAAAAGAACTGCTATGCTCTAACTGATAAAAGGCGCAAAAAAGTAGTTTTGATTTAGAATCAAAGCTTAGCGAGATCATTCACTGTATAAAATTTAAGCCCAGCATTCTTTGCATATTTGCAAAGCTCCTCTAGTGCAGAAAGGGGTGTTTCCAGCTTTTCATCGGCATCTGGAACTGTCTTATGCCCATAAAATATCACAATTTTATTGTGGGTTTTAGCATAATCCATAAGACTTTTGTAATACGGAAGATTAAACTGTTTGTAGTCATCATCTATTCCGAGTCCGTAGATAACTCTTTTACCTTCATAATAGCAGTATTGTGATTTGGGCAGAATCTCTTCGTAGGTTGTTCCCCTTATTATATCAAAATATTTAAGTAATTCATTATCCAGTCTATTATCACGTGCACCGTCTGGATAAGCAAAAGACTGAACATCAAAACCGTCTTTTGCCATAGCCGCTTTCAAAGGTAAAATATCATCTTCAATATACTTCTCCATTCCAAATTTCTTATAATACTTCAGGGCATTAAGATGATTATAACCATGCGCAGCAATTTCATGTCCCATAGCTTTTAAATAATGCAACTTCGATTTTTGTTCTGTGGTCAAACTACCATACTTACAAACAAAAAATGTTGCCTTCCAACCGCAAGGATGCAGCAGTCTCTCAGCAACGTACCAGTCTTCTATGTAATCGTCATCAAAAGAAAAAACCACACCGGGCTGATAGGTTTTTTTCTCCTGTTTTACTACAGCAGTTTTTCCCTCCGGATACATTTTAACACCCATTATTATAGTTGTAACAGCTACAATTAGTATTTGCACTATTCTATTTACTGATAAAGACTTCATTATGAGAAAGTTTTATTAATTATATTTTTATTGCAGCTGCAAGAAGCTTACTGCCTATTGCCTACTGCTTACTGCCTACCGCCCTAACCCCATCAAACCGTTTTCCTGTAATTTAAAATCGCCCAAAGATTGAAAAACACAGCAAAACAAGTTAATGCGAAAAATTGGGTACCCAGTTCAGAAATTCCACTTCCTTTTAGATAAACCATACGCATTACCTGCATAAAATATTTCAAAGGATTAAAGATGGTGATGTACTGCGCCCACTCGGCCATACTGTTAATTGGGGTAAATAAACCACTCATTAATATCAAAATCAACATAAAAAAATACATCACAAACATAGCTTGTTGCATGGTATTGGAGTAATTGGATATCACAAGGCCAAAACCAGAAATTCCCAAAATATAGATTGCCGCAAAAAAATAAATGGTGCCTAAACTGCCCATTGGTGATAATCCATAAACGGCGTAAGCCACACCAAAAGCGATGGTAATTACCGTAAATCCTATTATCCAATACGGCAGTAACTTTGAAATTATAAAAACAAACTTTGGGATTGGAGTCACATTAATCTGTTCCATAGTTCCCGCTTCCTTCTCCCCAACAATATTCAGAGCCGGAAGAAAACCGCAAAGCATGGTGAGCACCATAACCATCAAAGCCGGAATCATATAAATTTTATAACTCAGATGAGGGTTAAACCTATTTTGGGAAACTATTTCTACAAACGGAAATTTTGCTGATGATGCAGATTGGATCCACTTTTCACGCACTTCACTAGAAAAATCCGTTATAATACCACTAAGATAAGCACTCCCCAATCCACCTTTTGTACCGTTAACAGAATTGGCTGAAATCAGCAAATGAGCCGTTTGTTCACGAACCAAATCTTTTTCAAAATTGGCTGGAATTTCCAAGATAATGTCGGCTTCGTCCTTTTCAATCTGATGAAGTGCCTTTTTAGAATTTTCAGCAACCGAAGTCAGCTTATAGTATCCTGAAGAAATCACTTTCTGTACCAATTGATTCGAATAACTGCTGTGATCATTATCTACCACACACAGATTTATATTTTTTATTTCAAAATTGGCTGCAATAGGAAATACCAACAATACCATCACCGGAAATAACAAAATCATCCGAGGCAAGAATGAATTGCGGAAAATTTGCTTGAATTCTTTTTCTAATAAAAACTTTATCATAACTACTCTAAACGATTTTTGAAATTTTTCAAACTTACGGCTACAATTACCACAGCCATAAATCCGAGTATTATCAGCTCTTTATAAATAGAAGAGACACCGGTTCCTTTGATCATAATGTTTTTAACAGCTATGATGTACCATTTTGCCGGTATGACATTAGACAGCCATTGCAAAGGCCAAGGCATATTTTCGACAGGGAAAATCATTCCGGACAACAGCATTATAGGCATCATAAAAATCATTCCCGAAATTAGCATGGCCGCCATTTGGGTTTGTGTGACGGTAGAAATCAGCAATCCCAACGAAAGCGCAACAAAAATAAAAAGCGTCGAAAGGATCACGAGCAAAAACAAGCTTCCCGCAACAGGAACCCCCAGAACGTATACTGCCAAAAGAAGTACTGATACCGTATTGACACAAGAAAGCAAAAAATAAGGCACCGCTTTGGCTAGTATGATATAAATAGGCTTGAGTGGTGAAACAAGTAATACTTCCATAGTCCCCATTTCTTTTTCCCGAACAATGGCAATAGAAGTCATCATGGCACAAATAAGCATCATAATTAGCCCTAAAACTCCCGGAACAAAATTATAGGAATCTTTCATTTGAGGATTATAAAGCATTTTCACTTCCGGCAAAATCTGGTAAGGAACTTTCATGCCTTGCATTAAATCCTGCTGATAATCCATTATAATAGCACGGACATAATTGGTCACAGCTGTAGCCGTATTAGGATCGGTCGCATCTGCAATTATCTGAATATGAGAATTACCAGAATGAAAAAGATTGGTTTCAAAATTTTCGTCGAAAACCATGATTAACCCAATTTTGCCTTCCCGAAATTCATGTTCAATTTGGGTAGGATCATTAAGATATTTTACAATATCAAAATACTTACTGGAATTAATGCGCTCTATTATTTTTCTGGAAGTAATACTTTTTGAGGGATCATAAACTGCCACCTGAGAATTTTTGACTTCGGTAGTAATAGCAAATCCAAAAAGAAGAATTTGGATAATTGGCATTACCAAAAGCAGCATCATTGTTCGCAGGTCGCGAAAAATATGCAAAAATTCCTTTTTTACGAATGACACAAACTGTTTCATTTTAATCTGCTTTTCGGATCGCTTTTCTAGCCAGTTGCTGAAAAACCTCATCCATATTTGATGCGTTATATTTTAATTTAAGATTTTTTGGAGTATCCAGTGCATCTATTCTTCCATCAACCATAATCGAAACACGGTTACAATATTCGGCCTCATCCATATAATGAGTGGTTACAAAAATGGTTATCCCTCGAGAAGAAGCCTCGTAAATGAGCTCCCAAAATTGTCTTCGAATCATAGGATCGACACCACCTGTGGGTTCGTCAAGAAAAACAATTTTTGGATTGTGAAATATTGAAACAGAAAATGCCAGTTTTTGTTTCCACCCTAGCGGAAGGTCTTTTACCAAGGTATTCTTTTCTGATTCAAAATTTAAAGTATGCAACAACTCATCCGTCTTTGTGCTTATTTCCTTTTCAGGCATACCATAAATACCGGCAAACAACCGAATGTTTTCCCATACTTTAAGGTCATTATAGAGCGAAAATTTCTGGCTCATATAACCAATATTCTTTTTGATTTGTTCAGGGTCTTTATGAATATCGAAACCTGCCACAGTTCCCTCGCCAGATGTAGGTTTGCTCAAACCGCAAAGCATACGGATAGCTGTTGTTTTTCCGGCACCGTTTGCACCCAGAAAACCAAAAATTTCTCCCTGATTTACCTCAAAGGTAACATTGTCGACAGCAGTAAAATTACCAAAGCGTTTCACCAGATTATTAACCGTAATTGCTTTCATTCAAATTTTATTTTGAGGTTTTTAAACACCTAAATTCATATAACAATCTTCAATTTTAGGTTTAGTTGGTTGGATATTAATATTTATATGACCTTTTTCAATCAAAAAACTTTCTAATTCTTTTGTCGAAATCTGTTCCGTTTTGAAAGTTACATGATGCGAGTCTCCAAAAGCAAAACAGGATTTTACATCTGGAAACTGTCTTATGTCTTTCAATAATTTGTACATGTCATTACTCTGAACTGACCAAAGTGGCATCCCAAACTGGTTGATCATATTTTCGGGTGTATCAATTTTTAATATTTTCCCTTCCGAAATCAAGGCTATGCGATCGCATAAAGTAGCCTCATCCATATAAGGCGTAGAAACCAAAATGGTTATACCTTCTTTTTTTAATTTCTTGAGCATTTCCCAAAATTCTTTTCGGGAAACCGGATCAACGCCTGTTGTGGGTTCATCGAGAAACAATACCGATGGCTTATGGATTAAAGCGCAAGACAATGCCAATTTTTGTTTCATTCCTCCAGATAGTGCGCCTGCTTTACGGGTTTTAAAAGGTTCTATTTGCTGGTAAATATCTTTTATGAGATCATAATTTTCTTCGACCGTAGTATTAAAAACAGTGGCAAAAAAATTAAGATTTTCTTCAACTGTCAAATCCTGATAGAGCGAAAATTTACCGGGCATATATCCTACCCTTTGCCTGATTGTCTTAAAATCGTTAACCACATCTAGCCCATCTACAGTTGCGTTTCCCGAATCAGGTTTCAAAAGTGTGGTCAGAATACGAAAAATAGTGGTTTTCCCAGCGCCATCAGGACCTATCAGTCCAAAGATTTCGCTTTTGTTCACCTGAAAAGACACTTCGCGTACTGCCGTTATTTTTCCGCTACCATACGATTTGTTGATATGGCTTACATTTATGGGAACTACATTTTCCTTATTGTCCATTAGAATAATATTTTATGTGGTTGCCCTTTACTTATATCAAGTATTTTATCTCCCCAATTTATGCTTTGCGTCTTTACAAGAAATTGTGCTCGCAAAGACGCAGAGTCTTTCTTATAATATTACTAGATAAATCTGCTTAATCTGTGTGCTAATTATTTTCAAGCAGATTTTTTGCAGATTCGAAAATGCCTGTTTTAATTCTCATCAAAAAACGACATCACCGTACATCCCTATTTTTAAAGTTCCGTCATTTTTTACCCTAATTTTTACGGCATAAACCAGATTGGCTCTTTCATCTTTCGTCTGAATGGTTTTAGGAGTAAACTCGGCTTTACTATTTATCCATTCCACGGTTCCGGAATATGTTTTTGATTTACCGTTTTCTGCATCCACGTTTATTTTTACAACATCTCCAATTTTAATTTTAGCAAATTGCGAAGCAGTTATATAGGCTCTTAATTTGAGGGTAGACAAATCCGCTATTTTATAAATTGGCTTACCTACAGTAGCCATTTCATACTCATTTGCATACTTGGTCAATACCGTTCCCGAAACGGAATTTATAATGTTGCATTTTTTAAGCTGATCCTCCACCTGTGCTAATTGAAACCCAACTGAACCGCTTTGTTCATTAAGATTATTGGTTGTTGTTGCCAATTGACTGCTCAAGGCATCAATTTTAGATTGGATGATGGCAATTCTATAATTCGCATCGTCAAGCTGTTTTTGCGAAGCCACGTCTCCTTTTACTAAATTTTCTATTCGTTTTTTGTCTTTAACCGCATTTTCTCGCTCTTTCTGCAAAGCTTCAATTTGTACTTTACTATCGGGACGTCCAGATAAAATAGCTCTTCCATTTTGCTTCAGTTGCATTTTGGACAAGTGCAGTTGGGTGCTATCAATAAAACCTACTTTTTGTCCTTTTCCCAATTGGTCTCCTTCATTAATCGTCAGTTTCAAAATTTTCCCATTGGCTTCAGCCGACACTATTGTTTCTGTGGCTTCAAAAGTTCCTGAGGCTTCATTGACATTTTCGCTATTACCACAGGAAGAAAGGGTAATACAAAAAGCTATAATGCTTGTTTTATAAAAATTGAACTTCATTTTTATATAATTAAATTTAGTTACCGCTTATCGTTTTGTAGTTGTAAATACTCATCTGCAATTGTACATTGTGAAATGCCTGATTCCCAATAGCCTCATTCTCTTTGTTCATGGAGGACAGCAAATCATTCATGGCACATATTCCGTTGTCATACATGAGCTGGTATGATTTTTTGATATTGCCTTTCAGTTTTACGATTTCCTCATCTTTCGCTATAATAGCTTTTTGCTTTTCGATCTCGTTATTGGCTTGTGCTAATTGCAATTTATTATTAAACAAAAAAGTATCCTGCTGATTGTTGATTTTATCTATTTCAATTTTATCCAACTCCTTGTTGTTCCTATTTTTATAAAGACCTGTTGTGCTCCAGGATACACTCAGTCCAGCTAAAGCAAATCCGTTGAACTTTGATGGTCCAAAATTCACCCCTGGTTCAATTAAAATACCGGCTCCTATTAAACCGACTTTAGGCATAAGGGAAACCTCATTTAGACTGGAACGGGATTCTATTAATTTTACCTGATTTGCGTATAAACTCAACTCAGGTCTGTTATTACTAAGATTATTTACCGTTTCAACCATTATAGGTTTCTCAAGCTTTACATTTTCATCCAGTTGCTGCCCCGTTAAATAAGACAACATTTGCACGTAGCCTTTTCGGGTATAATTGAATTCGATTTTTTTCTGTTCCAAATTGAGCATTTCAGCCTTTACCTCATCCACATCCGATGTATAGGCCAGTCCGTTTTCTTTAGAAAGTCGAACTTTTTTCTGTCCCAGTTTCAATTCATCGTATAGAATATCCAATTGTTTGTTTTGTTCATCGATTAACAAAATCCCAAAAAACACTTGATTAACACGTTCGCGAATAGAATACAAAGAAACATCAACACTTGATTTTTCGACCTCGGCTGCTGATTTTGCAATATCTTTCTGGGTACGTATGGCTCCTCCGTCCCAAATGGTTTGATTGATTTGAGCAATCCCGATAAACTGGGCTTTATTTTTTTCACCTGGAGTTGAACCTGGTACTGAAAATTCAGGCAATCCATTGAAAATGTATCCACCAATTCCCGTTATACTTAGCTGCGGAAGATAGGCTTTGTTAGCATTGGAGATAGTATAATCAGACGATTTCGCAATCAAATCGTACTGCTTGATTAACGGATAATTTGCTTTGGCTTTTTCTTGACAACCATCAATGGTTATTTGTCCTTTTGCCGTACAAAAACCGAAAAACAAAATAAATGATAACAGTTCTTTCATTTAATTCACAAATTTTATCTCTTAAGATTTATCCCAAATTCAGTAGCTTTTTGAATATTTGATTAATTTAATGAACAAAAGAATATCACTTTACATGTAGTATTCTGTTTATCCAAACGGGAATATACTTCTTTGTTTTTCTTATGAAAAGTGCTACTAAACGAATATACGATTCTTTTTTTGATTGAAACCTATTATTAAATCATTTGATTAAGCATATACTGTTGATAATGAAAAAGAATGTTATCTATACTACTTGATTTGTCCTTATATCTGACCATTATTTTAAATACATCAGTAATATTGAGTTATAAAAAAGTTAATTAATGACGGACTTACAAAAAAAACTATAATTTTGAATCATCATTAAAAATCAAAAAACAGAAAAACATGAAAAATTTAATTGCCATTTTAGCCGTAACATTATTTTCAGCAGGAATGAGTGTAAATGCTCAAGAAGCTCCTAAAAAAGAAACTCCTAAAAAAGAATGCAGCACCAAAGACAAAAAAGCTTGCGACAAATCTAAAAAATCTTGTTGTGCAGCTAAATCAGAGAAGAAAGCGTAATGTAATTTAATTTATAATGACCCTAAAAGAGTGTTTGAATTTTCAGGCACTCTTTTTACTTTATATAAAACAAATCTCACTTAAAGACTGTTTATCATCAAAAATAGCTTTGCTCCTATTTTATAATTCTATATTTTTGAGGAAATCTATTTTTTATGCTCAAAAAGTCATCTATTGCCGTTGCAATTCTCCTCATTCTCTTTATTACTTTCAGGGTTTTTATTGTAGACCGTTGCAGCTCAAAAGATGCCGAATACTCCGAAGTTCTCTCTTCTAACAACGCTTATGTAGGAGATCAATCCTGCAAAAATTGCCATACCGCTGAGCATCATCAATGGAAACAATCTGATCATTATATGTCAATGCTTCCTCCCAATGATTCGACTGTAAAAGGGGATTTTAATAATGTAACATTCACCGCAGACGGTGTTACCAGTAAATTCTATAAAAAAGGATCAAAATTTTTTATTAATACCGAAGGTGATGATGGCAAAAACCACGACTTTGAAGTAAAATATATCTTTGGATACAAGCCCTTACAACAATATCTAGTTTATTTCCCTGGCGGAAGATTGCAAGTACCGCGCTTGAGTTGGGATGTCAATCAAAAAAAATGGTTCAATCAATATGCTGGTCAAAAAATACCCTCTCACGATTGGTTGCACTGGACCGGTAATTCCCAAAACTGGAATACAATGTGTGCTTCTTGCCATTCGACCAACTTGCACAAAAATTACGATACCAAAACCGATACTTATAAAACCAGTTACAGCATCATCAATGTAAGCTGTGAGAGTTGTCATGGTGCCGGACAAAAGCATTTAGAGTATATAAACAGTTCTGATTACAAATCGGGAGATAAAGTAACTGGCAGTTTTATGAAATTAAGCAAAAACTCCGGACAACTGGAACAAATCAATACTTGTGCTCCTTGCCATGCCCGTACTACCGAAATTAGTCCTAACCATATAGACAGTAAAGAAATCATGGACAACTACATTCCGCAAATTCCGGATACTGAGTTTTTTCATGCTGACGGACAAGTAAATGATGAAGATTATATTTATACTTCCTTTTTACAGAGCAAAATGTATAGTAAAGGCGTAAAATGCAGCAATTGCCACAATCCCCATAGTACCAAATTAAAACACATTGATAATCAAACGTGTGTGCAATGCCATAACCCTAAAAAATATGACACTCCAAAGCACACTTTTCATACTCCAGGCTCAAAAGGCTCATTGTGTGTAAACTGCCATATGCCCGGAAAATTATACATGGGGAATGATTTGCGTCATGACCACAGTTTTAGAGTGCCACGTCCTGATCTTTCAGTAAAATATGGCACCCCAAACGCGTGCAGTAACTGTCATAAAGACAAATCCGAAAAAGTACTGGCCGATGCGGTTATCAAATGGTATGGTCCTAATCGAAAATATCATTTTGCAGATGACCTGATTCCTGGAAGCAGATTGAATACCGACAGTGAAGCCCACCTTACTCGATTAATCAATACCAAAGTGACTCCGAACATTATAAAAGCTACGGCAGCTTTTTACTTAGGCAGTATTACAACTCCATCGAGTTTGGATATTTTAATATCTTGTCTAAACCATAAAGATGCACAAATACGATACAGAGCTTTACGCAGTTTGGCTAATTTCCCTCCTAATGAATGGATAAACAAAGTAGCTCCTTTGCTTTCAGACAAAGTAAGAGCCGTTCGTATTGCCGCTGCCGATTTATTTATTACAATTCCTAAAGATCAAATTCCGGGGCAATACGTCAATGCTTTTGAAGCTGCGAACAAAGAATTGGTTAGTTATCTTCGTTATCAAACCGATTTTTCGGTTGGTAATATTATGCTTGCTGATTATTATCTAAAAATACAGGATTATACCAACGCAGAGTCTTTCTATCTCAAAGGACTCAAAAAAGACAATCAAATCAATTATGCCTATCTTAATTTATCTTCGTTGTATAATACTGTTGGAAAGAATGATGCTTCTTTAGAAATGCTTCAACGTGCTTTAAAAAACGATGCAACCAATGATCGTATTTATTATAATATGGCTCTGCTTTACAATGAAATGAACAACAAACCTGCAGCCGAAAAATCATTTATCAAAGCTGTTGAGTTAAAATCTCAAAATCCAAGAGTGTATTACAATTATGGTTTGATGCTGAATGCCGATAAGAAATTCAAGGAAGCCGAGGCCATTTTACAAAAAGGAATAGGAATTAACCCTTCTACACCCGATCTTTATTATGCACTAACTTTTGTTTATATTCAAGCTGGAAACCAAACAAAAGCACAACAAAGTGCTTTTCAATTAAAACAATTAGATCCTACTAATCCTAATTATCAGGGGTTATTTAAAAATTTAGGGATATAGTAAATAGAATCAAAGTAAACGATTGATCCTTTGGTAGCAAGAGGGTTTACAGCAGTAAATTTTAATGTTTTACTGCTTGGTCCAAATCATTGTTCAGGCAGCCATTTATGTATGATTGCTTCTAAATCTGATTCTACAATAGGTTTAGAAACATAATCATTCATTCCATATTCTAAGCATTTATCTTTCTCCCCAACCATAATTCCTGCTGTTAATGCTATTATGGGAATATTTTTATTCTTTTGTTCTTTTCTAATTTCTAATGTTGCTTCATATCCATTTTTTATGGGCATTTGAACATCCATTAAAATCAAATCCGGGCTATGGGTTTCGAATTGTTCAACTCCTTCATTTCCATCTTTGGCTTCAAAAATAATAACATTGGGAATAATTCTTTTAATCAACGTTTTAGCCAAAAACAAATTGATTTTATTGTCTTCGACTATTAAAACCTTTAAAACATTTGGATTCTTCAACTCCTTAACTTCTCTATGCATGCTATTATTATTTAGCTCCACAAGGGAATCTCTTATTGATTTTGCTTTTTTAAACTTAATAACAAAGAAAAAATCGCTACCGTCACCGTATTTGCTTTTTAATTGCAAACTACTATCCATTAGCCCTAACAACAGATTAGATATTGCTAACCCTAATCCTGTTCCTCCAAACTTTTTAGAAGTAGCATTATCTTCTTGCACAAAAGAGTGAAAAATTTTCTTTTGGTTGTATTGCTGTATTCCTATACCAGAATCTTTAATCGAGAACTTAATGGTAGCTTTATCTTTTTTACTCATTTTTATTAAATCGACATCTAACCGAATGTAACCAAATGAAGTAAACTTTAAAGCGTTGCTAATTAAGTTTACTAATATTTGTTTCAATCGAATTGAGTCTGCGTAAATATATTGCGGGACTTCACCACACATATTTAAGGTTAAATCTATATTCTTTAAATTGGCCTGATGTTTAAACAAGTCTATTACCTGATGCAAAAGATCATACAAATCAGTTTGTTCGATATACAAGTCTAATTTTCCAGATTCAATTTTAGAAAAATCGAGAATATCATTAATAATTTCCATCAATGAATTGGCAGATACATTAATGGTTGACATATACTCTAATTGATTTTTTTCAAGATTTGTTTTCATCAGCAAATCAGTAAAACCAACTATTCCGTTTAATGGGGTTCTTATCTCATGACTCATATTAGATAAGAAATTAGACTTTGCTTTGCTCGCTTCCTCGGCTTGTAGTTTTGCTTTTATTAATGCTGCATTGGTTTGTTTAAGTTTCTCATTGATTTCTTCGTATTCTATATATTTTATGAGTAAATCTTTTTCGTTTTCTTCTGCTTTCTCTTTTGCCCTAATCAATTCCATTTCCATAAGCTTAAGCTCAGTAATATCCCGAATAGCCCCTACAATGACCTGAGGTTGATTATTTTTATCCCATTTTAAAGTGCCTAATGCATGAACCCAACGTTCCTCTTTATCACTAACCCTAATTATTTTATATTCCTTGTTGAACTGCTGCTTCTTCCCTACAACTTCATCCACGATATAATCAATCATTTTTTTGCGCCAAGTAGGGTGAATTATTGAAAGCCACTTTTCTGTGTTTAATTCATAACTGGAATCAATCCCGAAAATGGAGTTAACTAATTCGGTATAGATCCATTTACCGGTAGCCATATTGATGCTATAAGTTCCCAATTGTCCAATGATTTGGGTTTCTTTCAAAAAAAGTTCACTTTCTTTCAATCGTTCTTCGGCGCTTTTCCGCTCTGTGATGTCTATAATACTCGCTCTAATTAGCGTTTTATTTTCATCTGGTAATCGCACTAATCGCACATCACAAAAAAGAGGTTTCCCTTCACTGTCTACATGAATCCATTCAAAGGAAGGCTTCCCTCCTGCCACAGCTTCCGAAAAATTTTTCTCTGCCAGTACTGCCGATAAAAGACCATTGGGTTGGTATTTTGGACTTAAATCTAAGGGACTTAATTGCAAAAGTTCTTTTTCTGTCATTTTGAACAAAGCCAATGCACTTTCGCTGACAGTTACAAATTTTAGCTCCTCCATATCTATTACCACAAGAGCTTCTGGAGCATTTTCTACCAAAATTCGAAAACGTTCTTCTTTCTTTTTTAATGATTCTACTATTTGAATTCCTTCTGTCACATCTTTTACAAACAAAAGCACTTGTGTCTCCGAAAGTTTAACGGCATCGATAGACCAACTGCGAATAGTTTGATTTTTATGAACAAAAGGCATGATAACATTTAAGGCTCCCTTTTGCAAAAGCGTTTCTAAATTAGAAATTATATCCTGTACTGATGCTGGAGAGGTCAAATCTTGGAGTGACATTTTTAGCAATCTAGTTTTAGAAAAACCGGTGATTTGTGTTGCTGCTGGATTTACTTCGAGAAAATATCCTTTTTCATTAGTCACAAAAACTCCATCCGGAGCATTCTCTACATAATTCCTAAACTTAGCATTACTTTCTTGCTCACGCTTTTTCTCCTTAATTGCAGCCATTTCTTTTTCTTTGGCTAGAATTTCATCTTCAATTCGTTTTTTTTCAGTTATATCTTGGGCAATTCCCCTTAAGGCAATAATATCTCCATTTTTATTTGCTATAGGAACACCGGTTCCATATACCCATTTAAACTTTTTCTTGGGCAAAATTACTTTATGTATGATTTCATAAGGCACTTTACTGGCAATGGATTCACTTATCTTATTGTTTAGAATTTCTTTATCCTCGGCAGTAAAACGGCTTAAATAATTAGTGTACAAATTCTCTTCTAATCCTTTTGGGATTTCAAAAATCCGAAATAATTCATCAGACCAAATCAAATCATTGGTAATCAAATTAAATTCCCAACTACCAATTTTGGCTATTTTCTGGGCATCATTTAATAAGTTCTCACTAGCAATTAGTTTTTCTTGAATTTTTTTTATTTCGGTAATATCTCTTCCTATTGCATAAATGAGTTTCTTGGAAGGATTGACAATTGTAGTCCATTGTATCAAAAAATATTCACCATTTTTCTTTAAGATTCTGTTTTCAAAATTGACAGAGGTAGTTCCTTCTAAAAGCTTTCTCAAGGCTTCATTTGTCTTGGCAATATCGTCTGGATGAATGTATTTTAGATAACTATGCTGTAGTAATTCTTTTTTAGAGTATCCTAATTTATTAATAAAAGCGGGGTTAAATTTTTTGAAATCGGCATTAAAATCAGTAACACAAATGAAATCTGATGTTTCCCGAGTGAAAAATTCAAAATTAACAATTGAATCTTCTTTCTTTTTCAATTTATGGAGCTCTAACTCAAGATTTTTTGTTTTTTGAAGTAATTCTTCGACAGATAGTATAGTTCCTTTCATAATCAAAAATTGAATTAACAAACAAGACTAAATAACAAACATATCAATCTTAAAGATATAAAAATTACATCAAATAAATCACTAATATTCAATTAATTAAAAGAACACTGATTGATTTTCTTAATAAATAAGAAATGTATTATGCAAATAAAACTTCAAAAAACAAACCCTCCTTATTTATTAAGCCTAAAAAATAAAACCAAAAAAAAATCTTTCTTTACTTAAAAAAAATAAAGAAAGACCAGATTATTTTTTGATTAAAAACGAAGCTATTGTAGAATTAAAAGACGCATTATAGTCACATTTTCTATGATTCTTTCAACCATTTAAATACGGTTTCCTCTAATTCTGATTGAGTAATAGGCTTGGCTATATAATCAGACATACCGTGTTCTATACATCTTTCTTTTTCGCCACTTAAAACTCCTGCCGTTAAAGCGATTATAGGTATATGATTGAACTCATTTAATTTTCTGATTTCAAGAGAAGCATTATATCCGTTAAGGATTGGCATTTGTATATCCATCAAAACGATATCTGGAATTGTCATTTGTACTTTTTGTACCGCTTCATAGCCATTTGTTGCTTCTATAATTGTGCATTCTGCAAACAAGTTTTTGATGAGTGTTTTTGCCAAAAGCATATTAATCTTGTTATCTTCGGCTATCAAAATTTTCAGGTTGGGATGCTTTTTTGAGCTATTCTTTTTGCTTTTTACATTTGTTTCAGGAATAAAAGGAAACTGCTCTGGTTTCTTATGCACTTTTTCGAATTCTATTGTAAAGAAAAATTCACTTCCTTCTCCATAAGTGCTATCTAATTTTAGCTTACTTTTTTTCAGTCCCAAAAGTTGATTCGAAATAGCCAATCCTAAACCTGTTCCTCCATATTTTCTAGTCGTTGTACTATCTGCCTGAACAAATGACTGAAATATTTTCTTCTGGTTTTTTATTTTGATGCCAATTCCGGTATCTTTTACAGAGAATTTTATTTTTGAGAAACCATCTTTTTCCTCGACCTGATTAACATTTAATTTGATATACCCAGAAAAAGTAAACTTCATGGCATTACTCAACAAATTCAATAATATTTGCTTTAACCGAATAGAATCTCCAATTATAAATTGCGGTACGTCTTTATCAATATTAATTATTAAATCTATTTTTTTATAATTGGCCTCGTATTTAAATAGATTGATAATTTGATGGGATAATTCATGGAGGTTAATTTCTTCAAAATCCAATTCGAGTTTACCTGATTCAATTTTAGAAAAATCCAAAATATTATTGATAATATCCATTAATGTATTTGCCGATTCATTTACCGTATTGAGGTATTTCAATTGATCTTCATCAAAATTCATTTTCAATAACAAATCAGTAAAACCTACAATTCCATTTAATGGTGTTCTTATTTCATGGCTCATATTTGCCAAAAAATCAGATTTAGCCTTATTTGCTGCTTCTGCTTTTTCTTTAGCCATTATGGTTTCGTCTATTTGCTTCTTTTGTGTAATATCTTGTACAACACCTTTTAGAGCAATGACTTTATTTTTATCATCTGTAATTGGAACTCCTGTACAAAAAACCCATTTTGTTTTTTGATCATCTAAAATTATTTGGTGTTCCATTTCATAAGGAACATTATTCGATATAGTATTTCCAACATTTATATTTAACTGTTCAGCATCCTCAGGTGTAAATCGAGATAAATATTCAGCATAAAGATTCGGATTATTGGATTTATTTTCGATCTCGAAAATTTCATACAATTCATCGGACCAATTTAATTCCTGTGTAAATAGATTAAAATCCCAACTTCCTATTTTGGCTATTCTTTGTGCTTCATTTAGTGATTTCTGACTAGCCAATAATTTTTCCTGTGTTTTTTTGGTTTCAGTTATATCCCTTGCAATAGCATATATCAAATTATTGGATGAATTCAAATTGGCTTTCCATTGCAAATGAACCAAGTCCCCTTTTTTGGTAATGTAACGATTCTCGAAATCTACAGTAGGATTATTATTGGTCAAAAACTGCACTTCAGCAAATGTTTTTTCTAAATCTTCAGGATGGACAAAATCAAGAAATGGTCTAGACAGTAATTCTTCTTTTGAATAGCCCAAAATTTTTGTAAAAGCGGGGTTTACCGCTTTGTAGTAGGCGCTTGAATCAGCAATACATACCAAATCAGGAGATTCATTTACAAAAAATTCAAAATTCGTAATTGAACTTTTCTCAGAAATCAATTCATTGATTTTTATTTCTTGTTCTTTTACTTTTTCAAGTAACTCAACATAAGTCAGTTCCGATTTTGCCTTTTTCATTATATAAATTCAAAATAGTTGTTTGGTTATTGGCAGTAATAGTTCTACAAATATAGTATAGTATCATTAAAATCAGACATAATTAAAAAAATAAATACGATAATTCTCAATAGTTTTTTTTACCATAATTTGTGCCTTTTATCGTTTTTAAAAGCACATAAATATCAGCTTGTAAACTCAATTCTTATGAACCATAATTATTCCCATTTTGGATTTATTTTAAATTAAACAGTTCTAAATCATATACTTTACCTAAATTTGAGTATAACTTAATAAACCTTAGCCTATGCTAAACGCTTTTCTTTGGGGGTTATTAGCTACTTCTTCCTTAGTAATTGGGGGATTAATCTCTTCTAATTTTAACTTGAGTAAGAATGCCATAGGTATTATTATGGGATTTGGAGCTGGGACATTAATTTCGGCTATTTCCTATGAGCTCATTTTTGATGCATTAAAAATTGGTAAAGGAACCGGATTCCCGGCTTATGGTTTTTTCGTAGGAGCTTTTACGTTTTATTTCAGTGATAAGTTAATTTCAAAAATGGGGGCTAGAAAATCCTCTTCTGTTGATGCATCCCAGAATTCGCAATTAATCATTCCTATGGTACTCGCCATTATCCTTGACGGAATCCCTGAATCTATTGTAATTGGTTTGGGACTGTTTGAAGGAGGAACAATCAGTTTAGCCATGCTGGCGGCTGTTTTTATATCCAACTTACCCGAAGCCATTGCGGGATCATCAGGTATGAAAAGTGATGGGTGGAGTAAACATAAAATTACACTCTTATGGCTTTTTATTGCTTTGATATGTTCCTTCGCTTCAGTTGCTGGATTCAGTTTATTTGCTACTACTTCTGAGAAATGGTTATCTTTCATTCAAGCATTTGCTGGTGGTGCCATACTTATGATGTTGGCCAATTCTATGATTCCTGAAGCTTATGAACACGGAGGAAAAAATGCAGGTGTAGCAACCGTTTTAGGATTTTTTCTTTCTGTATCTACCATTATACTTGAGAATTCATAAACCAAAATGACTCTATTCAAGTAACACTACTCCATCCCTATTTATTGAATCAAGAGCCCAAAGAGAAGCTTCATCAATACTAACAAATATTTTTTTTAACAAAAAATTAACTTTAATACTTGTATATACAAATATAAATAATACTACATTTGTATCAACAAATAAAACAACTGTAAATATGAAGATTGAAGATGTGTTAAAAAGTACTGTTGAATATAGCAAATCAACAAAAGTGATTTTAAATTTATTGTATACACAAACAGTCATAAACGACAGTTTTAATGAAATTATTAAACCTTATGATATTTCAGGGGAACAATATAACGTTTTACGAATATTAAGAGGGCAAAAAGGACATCCGGCCAATATGTGTATCATACAAGAACGCATGCTAGCCAGAACAAGCAATACAACCCGATTGGTCGATAAATTATTATTAAAAGACTTAGTCACACGTAATGTCTGTCCTGAAAACAGAAGAAAAATAGAAGTTTTAATTACACAAAAAGGTCTGGATTTATTAACTGAACTAGACCCCAAAGTAAAAGAACACGAAGAAATCTTCTCTAAAAATTTGAATGACGATGAATTAATAAATTTAAATACCTTATTAGAAAAATATCGAACTAAATAAAACTAAATAAATATAAATATTATGAGCAATTTTTTAAACAACCAAAACTGGAGATACGCAACTAAGAAATTTGATGCTACTAAAAAAGTTTCCGCTGAAGATTTAAACACCTTAAAAGAAGCTATCCGAATGAGTTCATCTTCATACGGATTACAACCATACAAAGTTATTATTGTAGAAAATCCTGAATTAAGAGCCCAATTACAACCAGCAGCTTGGGGACAATCACAAATAGTAGATGCTTCACATTTATTCATTTTTGCTAATGACACCAACGTTGGAGATGATGCAATCGATGAATTATTAAGAGCAATGAGTATTACCAGAGAAACTCCGATCGAAGCATTGGCAGGTTATGGTGATTTCATGAAATCTAAAATCTCTACTTTGGAACCAGAAGTAAAAAATATTTGGACATCAAAACAAACCTATTTAGCCTTAGGTAATTTATTGAATGCTGCAGCCGAACTTAAAATAGACGTAACACCTATGGAAGGATTTGTTCCAGCACAAGTAAACGAAATACTAGGATTAGACAAACTTAATCTTAATGCTTCATTAATTGCAACTGTAGGATACCGTCATGAAGAGGATGCTACTCAATTTTACAAAAAAGTTAGAAAATCACAAGAAGACTTATTTATCACTTTATAATAATTACTAATTCAAATTAAAATCAATTAAAACAAATTACACATGAAAAATTTAAAATCAATTGCATTAGCATTCGTAGTAGCTTTATCTACATTAACAGTAACTGCACAAACTAAAAAAGTAAATGCTTCTAAAAGTACACTTAACTGGGTTGGAAAAAAAGTAACAGGTGAGCATTCTGGAACTGTTGCCCTAAAAAGCGGCGCATTAGTTTTCAAAAAAAATGTATTAAAAGGAGGAACTTTTACTGTTGATATGACTTCAATCAATGCGACAGATTTAAGTGGAGAATACCAAGGAAAATTAAACGGTCACTTGAAAGCTGATGATTTCTTCGGAACTGAAAAATACCCTACTTCTACTTTAGTTTTCAAAACTATTGCTGACAAAGGAAATGGAGTTTATACAGTTACTGCAGATTTAACAATCAAAGCAAAAACAAATCCAATTACTTTTGACATCACTGTAAAAGGAGATACTGCAACTACAGCATTGAAAATTGACAGAACTAAATACGATATCAAATACGGTTCAAAAAGTTTCTTCGAAGGTTTAGGAGACAAAACTATCTATGATGATTTTGACTTAGCTGTAAACTTGAAATTCTAATTTTAGAGAACCCATTTTACAAAACACCCTCAACATTATTTGTTGAGGGTGTTTTTTTTATGGCTACAATCTACACCAATAATTCCTTTATAAACTTTTGATAAACAAGGGCTTTTCTTTATAACAATAATAATCTTCTACACATTTTTCCCTCGAAAAGTATTGATTCTACATTGTTAACCCAAAAATTACAAATAGATAATATTCAGAAAATACTCCCCAAACATTCTAATAGTACTTTTGATAAAAACAAATTAACCGAAAAAAGTTACCTAAGTAACCCACAATCATTTATTGTCATGAAAAAAATAATATTAGTTGCAATTATCAGTATTTTTATAGCTACAACTGTAAATGCGCAACAAATAAAAGGGATAAACGGAGAGAAAAATTGGTTCAATAATTGGACAAATTTCAGACCCTCTACTGCAGAATACAAAGAAGCCAATCAAATTTTAACCGGTACAATAAACACAGACTTAAAACTTACAAAAAATAACACTTATCGTTTAGTTGGTGTAGTATATATAACCAATAATGCAGTTCTAACAATTGAACCGGGAACAGTAATACGAGGGGATAAAGAATCCTGCGGAACGCTTGTAATAACCAAAGGTTCAAAAATAATAGCAGAAGGTACCGCGACAGATCCGATAGTTTTTACCACAAACAATAATATCTCTGAAAGAAGACCTGGTGATTGGGGAGGGATTATTATTCTGGGAGAAGCTCCAATAAATAAAATTGGTGGTGTAGGCTTTTTAGATTTCAATCTTGACCCTGCCATTACTTATTATGGCGGACAAAATCCAAATAGCAATTCAGGTTCATTAAAATATGTTCGTATCGAATATTCAGGCAGAAAAATAAATGCTCTCAAAGAACTAAACGGCTTATCTCTTGCTGGCGTTGGAAAAGGAACTAAATTCGAATACATTCAAATAAGTTTTTCTAATGATGATTCTTTTGAATGTTACGGAGGTGACGTTAATTTCAAAAATTTAATTTCATATAGAGCCACAGATGATGATTTTGATTTCACACAAGGAGTTCAATGTACCATATCTAATAGTATAGCGATTCGCAATCCATATTCATCAGACTTTTCAGGTTCACGTTGTTTTGAAATCGATTCTTATGACAAAGTTGAAAATGCGGATGTAAACAAAAAACTAACTAAAATTACCGCCAACAACATTACATTAGTTAATACTGAAGACAACAATCAGGGATTAGTAAGGGAAGCAGTTTACATCAAAGACAAAAGCTATTTCAGCTTAAGCAATAGTATTGTAGATGGTTTTAGCTCTTGTGTTTTACTCGAAAATAAAATAGGCGCAAATCCAACGAACTTAGCCAAAATAAACATTCAGGGAATTCAAATAAACAGATGTAATGGTGTAGTTCTAAGTGAAGCTCCGGTAAACAATCCTGATTTAGTAAGTTGGTACAATAGCGATACCTTTTCATTAGAATTCACAAAACTCAACAATCCCGAATTATTTATACAGTCAGATATTAAAAAAATTCCTGATTTTAGAACTAAAACCAGTACCGTATTAACTAGTAATTATTAATACATTATTTATAATCAATTTGTAATAAAAGAAGCCGTCTCAGTTTTGAGATGGCTTCTTTTATCTTTGTCACTTCCCTAAAAAACGCAGTTATTACTAATACTAAATAAAAACAGCTATTTTTAAAAAATTTAGAATATAAGCCGTAAATTATTCTGTATAAACGAATTAAAATAAAAAATTTTAAACTAACTTTATACGTCGCTTGAAATCTTTAGTAGAAAATTACAAGCTTCCAATTCAAAACGATTTCATTAACTTCTTTCAACAAAATGAAATCAGTTCTACTTAATGCTTTATTAACTTAAATTAAAGAAATATGAAAAACCTAAAATTAATTAGTATAGCTCTACTGGTTCTTTTTTCATTTAATAAAGGAATAGCTCAATCGTATAAAATAGACCCTGTAAAAAGTGTTGTTAACTGGACTGGGAAAAAAATTACTGGACAACATGAAGGTGTTGTTCTTTTCAAAGATGGTATACTTCTTTTAAAAAACAAAAAAGTAGCTGGAGGAAATTTTACGGTAAACATGAAAAGTTTATCTAATACTGATCAAACAGGGACCTCCAAACAAAAATTAGAAGGTCATTTAAGATCTGAAGATTTTTTTAGTGTCGATAATTACCCTACAGCAACTTTGGTTATTAAAAGTATTGCTGATAAAGGGAAAAATACTTATTTGATAAATGCGGATTTAACCATCAAAGGGATTACCAACTCGAATCAATTTGATTTAGTAATTGTAAACGCAAATAAGGCTACAGCCAAATTAACAGTAGATCGAACCAAATATGATATTAAGTATGGCTCAGGAAGTTATTTTGATGATTTAGGAGATAAAACGATATATGATGATTTCGAATTAAACGTGGTATTAGTCTATTAACTTTTCAAAATTTAACAAAAAAGAGGAAAAGTCATATTTTTTTTTATTTTTTTGGTATTGTCAAACCAAATATCATTTATATATTTGCGAACAAGAAAAAAACAAAACATGAAAACTATAACAAACAATACTTGGTGGTGGAATAATTTACGTCAGTCGTCGTGAAACTAAGCTCCTATAGTATTATTTGAACTATAAATATAAAAGGCTTGTCATCACGACAAGCCTTTTTTTTGTTTTTAAAATCAGGCAAATAAAAAAATCCATTGTATCAAAAGCAACTACATATGAAAACCTATAAACTACAAACAAACTACAAACAAATTCTGGCTGATACCATTACACCAGTTAGTGTTTATTTCAAAATCAGGGATAAATTCCCAAACAGCTTGCTATTAGAAAGTAGCGATTATCATGGGAGTGACAACAGTTTTTCCTATATCTGTTGCAACCCTATAGCTTCAATAAAAATTGAAAACGAAACCATCTATAAAACTTTTCCTGACGGAAATTCCCAAACAATTGCCATAGATGCCAACACTAATATTCCGGAAATAATTCAAGAATTTTCAGGGCAATTCCAATCGGATAAAAATGGTTTCAAATTTATCAATAACGGATTGTTTGGATACATTTCTTATGATGCAGTTCGTTATTTTGAAAAAGTAACTATTGCCAAAAAAGAAAACAGCAATTCTATTCCTGATGTGTATTATGCGGTTTACCAAAACATTATTGCCATCAACCATTTCAAAAATGAAGCTTATATTTTCTGTCACAGTCTTGACGGAAAAAATAATATATCCGAAATAGAACAATTATTACAATCCAGAAACATAGCTTCCTATAAATTCTCAAAAGAAGGTGAAGGTTTTTCTAATCTAACCGATGAAGAATTCAAACAAAATGTGGCTTTAGCCAAAAAGCATTGCTTCCGTGGTGATGTGTTTCAATTGGTTTTATCCAGAAGATTTACCCAAGGCTTCAAAGGTGATGAATTTAATGTTTATAGAGCCTTAAGAAGCATCAACCCATCTCCTTACCTATTCTTTTTTGATTATGGTGATTTCAAAATTTTTGGTTCTTCACCAGAAACCCAAATTATTGTCAAAAACAAAAAAGCCGAAATTCATCCAATAGCAGGAACTTTCAAACGAACTGGCGATGATGAAAAAGACGCTGTTCTTGCCAAAAAATTATCAGAAGACAAAAAAGAAAATAGCGAACACGTAATGCTAGTAGATTTGGCTCGAAATGATTTAAGCAGAAATGGTCATAATGTTAATGTAGAAAAATACAGAGAAGTACAGTTTTTCTCTCATGTTATCCATTTAGTTTCTAAAGTGACAGGGATTTTACACGAAAAAGCATCGACAATGCAAGTAGTTGCAGATACTTTTCCAGCTGGTACTTTAAGCGGAGCCCCGAAACACAGAGCCATGCAATTGATAGAAGATTACGAAAAAACAAACCGCAATTTTTATGGAGGTGCCATTGGTTTTATGGATTTTGAAGGCAACTTCAATCATGCCATTATGATTCGAACTTTCTTGAGTAAAAACCACCAGTTACACTCTCAAGCTGGTGCCGGAATTGTAGCTAGCTCTGATGAGGAAAGCGAAATGCAAGAAGTATATAACAAATTACTGGCGTTGAATAAAGCCTTGGATTTAGCAGAAACAATTTAAAAAATTCAAAAATGGGACAAATTAAAATATTTGGAATCAGGCAAGAATTACATCCTATTCGGGAACGAATATCCGTAATTTTACAAGAATGCATGTTTGAAGCGTTTCAATATCCTAAAGAAAAAAGAGCACATCGTTTCATTTATATAGACGAAGATAGCTTTTTCTATTTTGAAGGCAGAACAAAAAAACACACTCTTATAGAAATAAGTGCTTTTGAAGGAAGAAGTATCGAAGCCAAAAAAAAGTTACATCAACTTATTTTTGAGAAATTCGAAAAGGAATTACAAATTTCAACAATGGATGTCGAGATCACCATATTTGAAACTCCAATGCACAATTGGGGAATTCGAGGAAAAAGCGGAGATGAGTTAGCATTAAATTACAAAGTTAATATTTAGACAAAATGAAAAAAATACTAGTCATAGACAATTACGATAGTTTTACTTACAATTTAGTACATTATTTAGAAGATTTAGATTGTGAAGTAACCGTTTACAGAAACGATGAATTTGATATTGATGAGATTGCTATTTTCGACAAAATTTTACTTTCACCAGGACCTGGTATCCCTGATGAAGCAGGATTATTGAAAGAAGTGATCCAGAAATACGCTCCTACCAAAAGCATTTTTGGAGTATGCCTTGGTCAACAAGCCATAGGGGAAGTTTTTGGAGGAACCCTTTCTAATCTTGACAAAGTGTACCACGGCGTATCTACATTGGTAAAAACAGTTGTAGATGATGAGTTATTATTTGAAGGATTAGGAAACGAATTTGAAGTAGGTCGTTACCATTCATGGGTGGTTGATGCTAATTTACCTGATACTCTAGAAGCCACCTCATTTGATGAAAATGGTCAAGTAATGTCATTAAGACACAAAACATATGATGTTCGTGGCGTACAATTTCATCCAGAAAGTGTCCTAACACCAAATGGAAAAAAAATGTTGGAGAATTGGATTAAAAGTTAAAGCACAGTCCTAGAACTTGAATTAATAAAAAACTAAACATTTTTAAAGAAATGGATATACGAATTTCAGACACCAGAAATATAAATCTTGAAGATATTTTAGCTCTTTACAAAGCAAATAAATGGAGTTCTGCCGATAAACCAACACAATTATACAACGGTCTGTTGAATTCAGAAACATTAATAACCGCTTGGGAAGACAAAAAATTAGTTGGACTAGGGAATGCTATTTCTGATGGGCATTTAACCGTTTATTATCCGCATTTACTGGTACTTCCGGAATATCACGGCAAAGGAATAGGAAAAATGATTTTTGACAAAATGCAGGAGAAATATCGTGAATTCCATATGCAAATGTTAACAGCAGATGGAAAATCAGTCGATTTCTATAAAAAGAATGGTTTTGAACGAGCAGGAAACACAGAACCTATGTGGATTTATCAAGGAAATGAACACTGAAAAAGATAGCCGTAAAGTCTTAATGTCGAAAGTCATAAAGTCAATACGTCAAAAAAAGATATTTAAAAAACAGAAACAACACTAAAAATAAACATAGAAGTCAGAGACTTTAAAACCTTTGACTTGGGACTTTAAGACTAATATCATGAAAAACATATTAAATAGACTTATCAATCACGAAATGCTCTCGAGAGAAGAGGCTAAAAACGTATTGGTTAATATCTCAAATGGGAGTTACAATCCAAGTCAGATTTCTGCATTTTTGACTGTATATATGATGCGAAGCATTAGTATAGATGAATTAGCGGGTTTTAGAGATGCACTTTTAGAATTGTGTATTCGAGTAGATCTATCCGCTTACAACGCTATCGATTTGTGCGGTACTGGAGGTGACGGAAAAGACACTTTCAACATTTCAACTTTGGCATCCTTTATTGCTGCGGGAGCGGGAATAAAAGTAGCTAAGCATGGTAATTACGGTGTTTCCTCTATTTCTGGTTCCAGTAACGTGATGGAGAAATTGGGAGTAAAATTCAGTAATGACAGTGACTTTATCGAAAAATGCATTGACAAAGCAGGGATTGCTATCTTACATGCCCCCTTATTTCACCCTGCCATGAAAAATGTAGGACCAATAAGAAAAGAATTGGCCGTAAAAACATTCTTCAATATGTTGGGCCCTATAGTAAATCCATCGTTTCCAAAAAACCAATTGGTTGGTGTTTTTAATCTTGAATTAGCCAGAATGTATGCCTACTTGTATCAAAATACCGATGTGAATTTTACGATTTTACATTCTTTAGACGGTTATGATGAAGTGTCTCTAACAGGACCTACAAAAATTATAACCAGCACTATGGAAGGAATATTGAATCCTAATGATTTTGGTACTCGTCTTTTAGATCAAAGCGAAATCGAAGGCGGAAAAACCATCGAAGAATCGGCTGAAATGTTTATGAATATTATATCCGGACAAGGTAATGAAGCCCAAAACAATGTCGTTTGTGCCAATGCCGGAATAGCAATTTCAACTGTTACCAAATGCACACCTCTCGAAGGTTTTGAATTAGCGAAAGAAAGTTTACTCTCTGGGAAAGGATTAGCAGCATTAAATAAATTGAAAGAGTTAAGTAAATAAAAAGATTGAAAAATTTAAAAATTAAAAGATTTAATAATTTATAAACTAGATGGATTTTAATAATCTTTCAATCCTTCAATCTTTAAATATTTCAATTTTTAAATAATTAAATCTTTAAATAAATAAAAAAAATGACAAAATCGTTCGAAGAGTTTGATGTTTATAAAAAAGGAATTTCATTAGCAAAATTGATTTTTGAATTGGTAAACAACAAAACCTTTGAAAAAGAATTTGGTTTTAAAGATCAAATAAAAAGAGCTGTTATTTCGATAACCAATAATATTGCAGAAGGGTCAGAATACAATAACAATAAGCAACTTATCAGATATTTAAAAATCTCAAAAGGGAGTTGCGCAGAAGTTAGAAGTATGCTAATATTATCTCGGGAACTTGGATTTTGTTCCCAAACGGAAATTGAAGAAAGCTACAAAACAAGTATAGAAATATCGCAAAATTTATCAAATTTTATAAAATATCTAAATACTAAAATCAAAGACTAATTTTATTTCGATTGGAATTTTTAAATTTTTAAATTTTTCAATCTTTAAATCATAACAAATGAATATACTAGATAAAATAATAATCGACAAAAAAAGAGAAGTTGTTCTCAAGAAATCTATTATTCCAGTTTCTCAATTGGAAGCATCAGTTTTCTTTGGAAAAGAGACTATTTCATTAAGTCAAAATTTAAAAAACAGTAATACAGGAATTATAGCAGAACACAAACGCCGTTCGCCATCCAAGTCCATAATCAATCAAGGCTTTACTGTTGAAGAAGTAGTGAAAGGATATGAAAGTGCAGGTGCTTGTGGAATTTCGGTTTTAACAGACGGAAAGTATTTTGGTGGCTCTCTAGACGATCTACTTTTGGCTAGAGCCTCAGTAAATATTCCGCTTTTGCGAAAAGAATTTATTGTAGATGAATACCAAATTCTGGAAGCCAAAGCACATGGAGCCGATTTAATTTTGCTCATCGCAGCCGTTCTAACAAGAGAAGAAATCAAATCATTGTCCGAATTTGCCAAGAACCTAGGACTCGAAGTCTTACTAGAAGTACATAATCTCGAAGAACTGGAAAAATCGATTATGCCAACACTGGATATGATTGGCGTAAACAATAGAAACCTAAAAACTTTCGAAGTAAGCTTGGATTTCAGCAAAGAATTAGCCTCAAAAATCCCGAATGAATTTGTAAAAGTTTCAGAAAGCGGCATCAGCTCTATTGAAGCCATCAACGAACTAAAACCTTATGGATACAAAGGATTTTTAATTGGAGAAAACTTTATGAAAACCGATAATGCAGGCAAGGCTGCAACGGAATTTATTAGCAAGCTGTAGGCTGTAAGCTATAAGCTATAGGCTATAAGCCTTAAGCTTGAGCATTTAATAAATAAAATAATTCAGCATAAAGTAAAAAGCCTAAAGCTTATTGCTTATTGCTTAAAGCAAAAAAAAATGAAACTCAAAATCTGCGGAATGAAATACCCTGACAATATACTCGAAGTAGGCTCGCTCCTACCCGATTATATGGGATTTATATTTTGGGAGAAATCGGCTCGGTATTTTGATGGAGTCATACCAGATTTGCCAAAATCAATTAAAAAAGTGGGCGTTTTCGTGAATGAAAACATTCCTGTAATTGAAGAAAAAATAGCAAAATATGATTTGCAGGCCATTCAATTACACGGACAGGAATCTATTGAATTTTGTTCAGAACTGAAAAGCAAGATTGACCCTTCTATCGAAATCTTCAAAGTATTTTCGGCAGACGAGAATTTTGATTTTAGTGTTCTAAAAGCTTACGAGCCCGTTTGTGATTATTTCCTTTTTGACACCAAAGGCAAATTACCGGGTGGAAACGGAACCACTTTTGATTGGAAAATATTAGAAAAATACCCCTCGACAAAACCCTTCTTCCTTAGTGGCGGAATTGGAATCGAGGAATTAGATTCCATAAACGAAATTTCAAAAACCAATTTACCGGTTTATGCCATCGATGTAAACAGTAAATTTGAAATTGAACCTGGATTAAAAAATATATCATTATTAAAAAAAATAAAAAAATGTCATACAACGTAAACGAAAAAGGCTATTACGGCGAATTTGGAGGAGCTTACATTCCAGAAATGTTATACCCAAACGTAGAAGAATTACGCCAAAACTATTTAAAAATAACATCAGACCCTGAGTTTCAAGCAGAGTTTGATGCATTACTAAGAGATTATGTGGGACGTCCTACCCCATTGTATTTTGCAGAACGTTTATCAAAACAATACAACACCAAAATCTATCTCAAAAGAGAAGATTTGTGTCATACAGGCGCACACAAAGTCAACAATACCATCGGGCAAATTTTATTAGCCAAACGATTGGGCAAAAAACGCATCATTGCCGAAACCGGTGCAGGTCAACACGGTGTGGCAACAGCAACTGTTTGTGCCTTGATGGGATTGGAGTGTATCGTATATATGGGAGAAATAGACATCAAGCGTCAAGCACCCAATGTAGCTAGAATGAAAATGCTAGGTGCAGAAGTTCGTCCAGCACTTTCGGGATCTAAGACCCTAAAAGACGCTACGAACGAAGCCATTCGTGATTGGATCAACAATCCGGTTGACACGTATTACATCATAGGATCTGTTGTAGGACCTCATCCTTATCCAGATATGGTGGCACGATTCCAATCGGTTATTTCAAAAGAAATCAAAGGACAATTATTAGAAAAAGAAGGTCGTGAAAACCCAGATTATGTAATTGCTTGTGTAGGTGGCGGTAGCAACGCCGCAGGTGCTTACTATCATTTTCTAGACAATCCAGATGTAAACATCATAGCTGTTGAAGCCGCTGGTTTAGGCGTAGATTCTGGCGAGAGTGCTGCAACTTCGGCTTTAGGAAAAATAGGTATCATTCACGGAAGTAAAACTCTTTTGATGCAAACACCAGACGGTCAAATCACCGAACCCTATTCTATCTCAGCAGGTCTTGATTATCCGGGTGTTGGTCCACTACACGCGCATTTGTTCGCCTCAGGAAGAGCACAATTTGTCTCTATCACTGATGAGCAAGCAATGAACTTTGGATTACAACTTTGCAAAACAGAAGGTATTATTCCGGCTATCGAAAGTGCCCATGCTTTTGCCGTTCTTAACGAAATGAAATTCAAAAAAGACGACATTGTGGTAATCAACCTTTCTGGAAGAGGTGACAAGGATTTGAACACTTATATTGATTATTTCAAATTGTAGTTGGGCGTTACCACAAGGGTCGGGCTGTACGCTATATTCCCGATTAACAAAAACTACGGCAAAAAAGCCTTGTTTTTCTAAATCGGGAGATGCCGCTTCCATCCCTAACGCGCAATCGCAATTACTAAGATAAAAAGGAAACAAGAGGGAAATAAAAAACTAAAAATTATGACTGGAATTATTCATTATGAGACATTTATCTTGACTGGAATACTTTTAAATATTACTCCAGGAAATGATACTATCTTTATATTAAGCAGAAGCATGGCTCAAGGGAAAAAAGCAGGTTTTATGTCTGTATTGGGTATTGCAACAGGATCCTTAATCCATACCATTCTTGCTGCTTTTGGTCTATCCATCATTATTGCCAAATCAATATTGGTTTTTAGCATTATTAAATATGCCGGAGCTGCTTATTTATTATACATCGGTTACCAAATGCTAACGGATAAAAAGAGTCTCAATACTGACACTTCTTTTTCCGAGAAATCAATAAACCTGAAAAAAATATATAGAGATGGGGTTATAACCAATGTCCTAAACCCAAAAGTAGCTTTGTTTTTTATTTCATTTCTTCCTCAGTTTATTGATTCCAGTGTTTCGAGTACTGTTTTACCCTTTATAAAACTTGGAGTAACATTTACGGTAACAGGAACAATATGGTGTTTAATCCTGGCAAATTTTGCCTCATTTATTTTTTCAAAATTAAAACACAATAAAACCCTCTCCAATTATATAAACAAAACTTGTGGAGCAGTCTTGATAGGACTTGGAATCAAAGTAGCCCTGTCAAACAAAAACTAAAATAGCATTATTTCAGATTGAGTATAATTAACATTTCTAAAAATAGAATCTATGCAAAAATTATTCGCTTATGGCACCCTGAAAAATGAGGAGGTACAAGAAAACCTTTTTGAGCGCATTCTTCACGGAACTCCAGAAACATTGATTGGTTATGAATTAAATGAAATCCAAATCGAAGAAGAATTTGGAATAGCACATTATCCTATCATTATGGAAACAAAAGATTCCAATGATACCATCAGCGGGATTTTATATGAAGTTACAATGAAAGAGCTTCATCAAGTCGATTTGTATGAAGGATTGCATTACAAACGTGTGGAAGTAACACTACAATCAAATCAAAAAGCTTGGACTTATAGTGCCTTCTAGAAACTATTAAAAGAATTAAAAACGAAATAAGAAAAAAATGATTTTAGCAGCTGCCCAAACCAAACCTAAACGAGGAGATATAGAATCCAATCTTTTAGATCATTATCGCCTGGTAAAATTGGCTGCCACAAATGGTGCTCAATTAATTGTATTTCCGGAACTGTCTATTACAGGATATGAAAAAGAAGATGCCGCACGATTAGCTTTTGATGAAAATGATACCCGATTAAATCATTTTAAAAAATTAGCCACCGAAAATAATATTACAATAATTGCCGGAGCACCGATACGCATACAATCAGATTTGTTTTTGGGCGAATTTTGTATAGCCCCAAATGATTCTGTTTCTATATATACCAAACAATTTCTTCACACAGGAGAAGATATGTATTATCAATCATCCTTCAATTACAATCCGATGCTTGAAATAGAGAATGAAAGAATCTCCTGTGCTATTTGCGCCGATATTGATAATCCGAAGCATCCGGAAAATGCCAGCAAAAATAACAGTTCTACTTATGTTGCCAGTATATTCTTTTCGCCAAATGGGATTCCGCAAGCACATCAATCCTTACAGAGTTATGCCTCTCAATACCAAATGAATGTTCTAATGGCTAATTTTGGAGGAGACTCCTACGGAAGTCCTTCAGGTGGTCGTTCCGCTTTTTGGAACAACAAAGGAGAATTGATTGCCCAAATGGGTGATTCGGGTTCCGGATTACTGCTCATAGAAAAACAAAATACCGACTGGACCAGTAAAATACTAAATGATTAAAAGCACAACTAAAGATAAAAGACATTATAAAAAACACATAAAATGAATCGAATAAATCAAAAAATACAAGAAGACAAAAAAATACTTTCCATTTACTTTTCAGCTGGATATCCCAACCTAAATGACACCGTACAAATCGTTCAGGATTTAGAAAAAAGTGGTATTGATATGATTGAGATTGGATTGCCGTTCAGTGATCCTTTGGCTGATGGACCAACGATTCAAGAGAGTTCGACCCAAGCTTTGCATAACGGTATGACAACACAAATCTTGTTTGATCAATTGAAAGACATTCGCCAAAGCGTAACCATTCCGTTAGTTATTATGGGGTATTTCAACCCGATGTTACAATACGGAGTAGAGAATTTCTGTAAAAAATGTGCCGAAATAGGAATCGATGGTTTAATCATTCCTGATCTTCCGGTAGATGTATATGCAGAACAATACAAAGCCATTTTCGATAAATACGGACTAATCAATATCTTCTTGATTACGCCACAAACTTCAGAAGAGCGCATTCGTTTTATTGACAGTGTTACAGATGGATTCATCTACATGGTGAGTTCAGCGAGTGTAACGGGATCACAGGCAGGTTTTGGAGACATACAAGAAACTTATTTCAAACGCATTGCTGACATGAATTTGAAAAACCCACAAATAGTTGGTTTTGGAATTAAAAACGAAGAAACCTTCAATCAAGCTACTCAATTTGCCAAAGGTGCCATCATCGGAAGTGCTTTCATCAAGCATTTGACTGAAAATGGAGCCGGAAAAATTAAAGAGTTTGTGAAAGCAATCCGATAATTATAAATATTCAAAAAGTCCCTCAAGTATACTATTTGAGGGACTTTTTGAATATTGCCTTATCCTGAAAAAGTTCATTGTAAAATCACAATGTTTTCAAGTAGTCTAAAAGGTCTTTTTTGTCTTGGTCATTCATTTTCCAAATTACTCCAATATCAGCTTTTGTACCATCACTCTTTAAATCATCGTCAAGGAAACGATACACTAAACTGTCATTGTAGGGAATTGTAAAGTTATTTGGATTAGACAAAGAACTAAATTGTATAGAGAGACCATTCATTCTATCTCCATTTTTTCCGTGACAAGTAATGCAACTGCTTACTATTGTTATTCTTGAAGCGCTCTTGTCAAGCATTTTTTCACCTTTTATATTTTTTCCTGTTTTGTAAATGGTTTCACCGTTGGTTGAGTAAATCTTTGGCTTACAAGAAACAATTGCCATACAAATAAACAGTAGGATAGCTAATTTTGAATTTTTCATGTCTAAATCTTTAGTTTGATTATAGATAAAACAGCCAAAACAAACGATAGTACAGAACCAATAGTTCTAACGGAATGATAAGCATTCCAAGGTGTTTCAAAAGCTTTTCGCATTGCCGAAATTTCGTTTGCCGTGGCTGACAAAATTGAGAACTTGTCTAATTGATCATTCAACGGAACATTACCCACAACAGTAACTCCAAAAACACTAATTAAATAAACCAGGGTTGCACCTATCAAAAGATAAAATGAGGTAGATACTCCGTTTCTATACATCAAATAACTTGAAATTGGCAATATAAAAACGCTACCCATAAAGCTCAAGAAGAACATAGGGTTTTGGATTACTCTGTTTATAGATTGAAATGCTTCCAGATATTTCTCGTCTGAAAGATTTCCTAATCCTGAGTTTACAGAACAGCTATATCCATAAAAAAGACCAGCCACTAAACCTGTAGCCAAAACAGCTACTATCTGAAAAATTAAGCAAATATTCATATTAGTTTTTTTCATTCCAAATACCAGTTTCAAGGGTTTCTACTACATAATTGTCAAAATCTTTGGCTTTTCTTCCAAGTACTTTCTCAACATCATTGGTTACAGATTCGTTTCTACCGTCTAGCAATTCGGTAAAAAGATACTTAACCAACCATATAAAATCTTCAGATAATTGATAGCTTCTCAACATAGCAACATATTCGTCTATAGAAACTTCCTGATACGTAATGTTTTGTTTCTTTACACCTGCTATTCTAGAAACAGCATTTTCAAAAGTCAATAATTCCGGACCAGTCAATTCATATATTTTTTTTGAATGAATATTGTCTAGCAAGGCGTTCACCACTACATCAGCAATATCATCAACATTTATAAAAGGTTCTTTGCTATTGGTTTTTGGTAACACCATTTCATTTGCTAAAATAGAATCCAGAAAAAACCCTTCGCTAAAATTTTGCATAAACCAACTCGCTCTTACTATCGTCCAGTCTAAACCAGAATTGATAACGATGTTCTCACAAAGCTGCGCTTCTTTTTCGCCTCTTCCTGCAAGCAATACTAAATGCTGAACCCCAGATTCTTTTGCCGCCTCTACAAATGCCTGAATGGTTTCTACTGCAGACGGAATTGCTAAATCGGGTTGAAAGGTGATGTAAACCTTGTTGATGTCTTTTAGAACTTCTCCCCAAGTTGTAGAATCTTCCCAGTCAAATGCAGGTTGTGTGTTTCTTGAACCAACAACTACTGGTAATTTCATTCCTCTTAATCGTTCTACGACTCTTCTTCCGGTTTTTCCTGTTCCTCCTAATACTAAAATTTTATTGCTCATCTTATTTTGTTTTAAAGTTATAAGACAAAACTATTGCAGCGCTAACTCAAAAAATAGAATAAAACCGACAAAAGCATATTTTACTTTACAGCAAACTCTTTTGGAGTCTTCCCGGTGAAAGTCTTAAAGATCCTTATAAAATGAGATTGATCCGCGAAACCATTACCATAAACCAAGTCGTTAAGTTTAGAATATTCCTTTAATGTGAGCTGCTGCAATGATTCTTGAAACTGAATAATTTTCGAAAATTGTTTTGGTAAAATACCTACTTCTTTCAAAAAGCGTCTTTCAAAAGTTCTTTCGGTCATGCTAACTTTTCCACTAATCTCTCCAATTACAGTTTGCCCTTTATTATCGATAATCATTTGAATGGCATCTCTGATCTGCAAATCGAGTGTTTCTTTTTTTGTTATAAATTTTTCGACAAGAAAATTACTTATGATCTCGATTCTAGCATCTGTATCACAATTGCTTTGTAGTTCATTAACAACATTAATTCCGTTTTCTACTTGTAGCAAATCATAACAATTGTCATTAAAATCTTTTGCAGTGATGTTAAAAAAGCTTTTTAGCACAAAAGGATACAACTTAAAAATAATCAGTTTATAAGACCCTTTCATTAGTAATTCGATTGGGTGTATCGTTTGTCCGTATAAAATAAATGAAGGCATTTCTTTTTCATAAGGCATCACTACTAAACCTTTTTCAGTTTCTTGAAACATAATTCCAGGATAACCATCAGCAAAAAAAGGAAGTATCGTTTCTTGAACTTTGTTTGGTTCGTCAAATACCAAAATATCCTTTACAAATAAAGAAATGGCTTTGTCTGGATTTATGCTCTTGAAGTCCATAGTATGTTTTTTAGTATTGAATTTACAGTGTCAATTTGTACAATTAGTGGCTACTACTTTACTTTATATAGTTGTGCTTTCAAATTTTTCTTTATGATTCCTGTATGTTTTCTTATTGTCAATTTTCCATTCTCCACCCTCTTTTAAGAAAACATATTGATTTCTAAATTTAATTATATCCTCTTTAATGGTCTCAATTACAATTCTGTTTTTCGTTATAATAGCAACTTCTTTAATATTTTCAATTAAGTGATTATATGCTGGTGGATTTCCTAAACTACCATCTCTGGTTGTGTATACCCTTTTCTTTTTTGTTAGGTATTTATCATAAATCTTTTGTAATCCTACTTTTGAAATAGCAAAAGTTTCATTGACATGATTTACATCAAGGCTATTTTGTTCAAGCATTGAATAAGAATCCGTCTCCCATTTATTCATCTCGATAAAAAAATCTATCAATATTTTTTTTACTTGTTCTTCATCCATTTTTAGTTGTCATTTTTTTTATGATTGTTGCTATCGAGTCTCTAATCGTTTACATGTTTTTGAAAACGATTATTTTCAGCTAAACGAAAATACGATAAA
This sequence comes from Flavobacterium aestivum, assembly GCF_026870175.2. Lineage (NCBI taxonomy): Bacteria > Pseudomonadati > Bacteroidota > Flavobacteriia > Flavobacteriales > Flavobacteriaceae > Flavobacterium > Flavobacterium aestivum. The sequence continues at coordinate 3,947,069 of NZ_CP113977.2, forward strand.
AAACGAGAATACCTCATAATTTGTAAATAGATAGAGACACAAGGTTGCTTTTACTATAATCCATTTCTCAAAAAAACATCAAATCTGCACCTACTCTATCAAAACTATGCTGAATAAAGCAACTATAACTAGCAAAAAAATTAAATCAAATACCTCTTTTAATTAAACGGCTTACTTATTTTTGTTTCAAGACAAATAACATTACAAAACATGATTACAATAAAAAGAACTACGTCAGAAAGCGCCGATTTTCAAAAACTGGTTGTTTTACTCGATGAAGCTTTGAGAATAAAAGATGGCGAGGATCATGATTTTTATGCACAACATAATACGTTAGATAAAATCAATCATGTTGTGGTTTGTTATCAGGATAATGTAGCAATTGGCTGTGGCGCCTTCAAGGAATTTGATTCTAATGCCGTAGAAATAAAAAGAATGTTTGTTCATCCTGACTATCGGGGAAAAGGAATTGCCAGTTCGGTTCTAAAAGAACTTGAAATTTGGGCAAGCGAACTCCATTATACCAACTGCGTTCTGGAAACTGGTAGAAACAATCCGGAAGCCATTGCATTGTATCAAAAATCAGGTTACGAGATAATCCCTAATTACGATCAATATGAAAATATTGACACTAGTGTTTGTTTAAAAAAATCCATTCAATAAATAGTTCAAAATGACTCCAAGAATCGAAATTTTATCCGAAAAGAAATTAATTGGCAAACGATTGCAAATGTCGCTTGCCAACAATAAAACTCAAGAGTTATGGCAAGGTTTTATGCCTAGAAGAAACGAAATTCAAAATCCTGTTAGTTCGGATCTCTATGCTGTACAAGTTTACGAACCTAATTATTTTGAGGCTTTCAACCCCAACGCCATCTTCGAGAAATGGGCCACACTAGAAGTTGCTGACTTTGATAGTATTCCCACAGCAATGGAATCTCTTACTTTATCAGGTGGGCTTTATGCAGTTTTTGAACATAAAGGTCACAGCACTGCTATTTTTGATTATATCTTCAGAGAATGGATACCCAATTCAAAATACGATTTAGACCAAAGACCCCATTTTGAGATATTGGGAGCAAAATACAAAAAAGATGATCCCAATTCAGAAGAAGAAATCTGGATTCCTATCAAAGAAAAAAACTAAAATAAACAGCATAAATTTCAACCATACTAAACCATCTAAGGCACATAAAAACCAATGTCTTATAGGGTACCTCCTTATTTAATCCGGATTGTTCAATATCGGTTTAAGCATTATTCTGCCTTGTCCAAAATCGTTAAAGAAACGTTAAAACAAAATTAAACAATCGTTTAATTTAAACAGTTGTTTAATTTTGTATCGAATTAAAAATCGCTGCATTGAAAACTGACTTTAACGACAAACAAATTCAAATTCTAGGAGTGGCCGAAAAGCTATTTGCTGAGAAAGGATTTGATGGCACTTCGATAAGAGACATTGCCAAAGAAGCCAAAATTAATATCGCCATGGTTTCCTATTATTTTGGATCCAAAGAACAATTATTAGAATCCATTGTTCTAAACCGTATCACAGATATTAAACTACAACTGGATATTTTGACTCTGGAAGATTTAGATCCTCTCCAAAAAATAAATAAGCTTATTGAACTTTACATTGATAAAATCAATAGCAACAGATGCATATACAAAATTATGCACCTTGAATATTCCTCAAGTCAAAGGGTAATTAATCTTCAGGCTTTTACAGATCTAAAAAAAGGAAATCTAAAATCAATAGAATCCATCATTCAGGAAGGTCAGGATAAAGGAATTTTCAGGAAAGACATCGTTGTTCCGCTCCTTACAACAACCATTCTTGGTACCTATTTTCATTTTCATTTAAATAGACCTTTCTACGAGACTCTATTAAACCTGAATACCGAAGAAGAATACAATACCTATATAAAAACAACTTTGACAATGCACATTCAACAAACAATTAAAGCCCTCTTAACATATGAAAATTAGTTATTTAATGCTCTTTGGAGGTTTCCTTATTGGGGTTTCATCCATAAATGCCCAAGAGAAAACCAATTTAAAGCTGGAAGAAGCGATAAACTTGGCTTGGACAAAAAGCAATGAGGTTTCATTGGCCAACACCAAAGTAGAAACCAAAAAGCAAGAATTACAATCGGTTAAACACAATCAATATCCAGATTTTACAATTTCTGGGCAATACCTACGTTTGACTGAAGCTACTGTTGATTTAGAAATTAATACCGGTTCAAAAACGTTGCCAGTACCAGATCAATTATTAGTGGGGCAAGCTAATTTAAAAATGCCTGTTTTTGCCGGAATGAAAATACAAAACGGAATAAAACTTCAAGATAATTTATTCCAGGCCGAAAACGCAATGGCTTCTAAAACCAAAGAAGATGTGGCCATGCGAGTGATAAACTATTATGCCAATTTGTACAAAGCACAAAGAACTGTTGAGTTATTAAAAGAAAATCAAAAAAGTGCCCAACAACGTGTAACTGATTTCACGGCATTAGAGAAAAACGGAATTATCCCTAGAAATGATTTATTGAAGGCACAACTTCAGGTTTCTAAAATTCAATTGTCGCTTGACGAAGCCATGAATAATGAAAGCATAATCAATTACTACCTGGTTACTTTATTAAAATTGCCAACAGAAACCAAACTAGTGGTAAATGAAAGTGACTTGATTGGTTTTCCAAAAAGTGCCCTTCCTACTGATGAGCAACCTGCATTTCAGAATCGTAAAGATCTGGCAGCCTTGCAATATCAAGAAAAAGCAACCCAAAACAACATAAATATCGCTAAAGGTGAATATTATCCAAACGTTGCTTTGGTAGGAGGATATGCTGCATTAAACCTCAACAATATAATAACATTGCAAAACGCCATGTTTTTTGGAGTAGGATTATCGTATGACATTAGTGGTATTCTAAAAAATGGTACTCATGTAAAAATTGCCGAAAGTAAAGCACTTGAGGTAAAAAACTCTCAGGAATTATTAAAAGACAATATCAAAATTCAAGTGCAACAAGCCATCACAAATTATGATTTGGCTATAAAACAAAACATCGTTCACAAGCAAGCAGTTGAACAAGCAACCGAAAATTACCGAATTGTAAAAGACAAATACGATAATGGTCTTTCGGATACCAATGATTTACTGGAAGCCGATGTAGAGCAACTAAAATCAAGAATAAGCGAAACCATTGCCAAAGTAGATGTTATCCAAAAATACTACGAATTGCTTTCGACTACTGGACAATTAACAGAAACCTTCAACCTTACAAAAATATAACCACTACCAACCATGGAAAAGAAAAAAACAAACGCCAGATTCATTATAATCCTATTGGTTTTGATCCTTGCAGGAGGAGCTTACGGAATTTCAAAATACATTCACTCTCAAGCACACGAAGAGACAGATGATGCACAAATAGAAAAAAACATGAACCCAATAATCCCAAGAGTTTCGGGATATATTAGCAAAGTGTACGTAAAAGACAATGATTATGTAAAAAAAGGAGACACTTTATTTACTATTGACAAAAGAGATTATCAATTAAAAATAGAAGAAGCTAATGCTGCTTATATAGCTGCCGAAGGTGGATTTCAAGTTGCCAAAGAAGATATTGGAAGTGCACTTGCCAGTATTGCTGTTTCGGATGCCAATGTACAATCGGCTGGAGGAAATATTGAAACTGCCAAAATCAGATTAGGAAGAGCAACCAGTGATTATGCTCGTTATGAAAACCTATACAAAAATCATTCGATTACCAAACAACAATACGAGCAAGCATTAGCAGCCAAACAAGAAGCTGAAAATCAAGTACGTATTTTGCAACAACAACAAAAAGCGAGTGCTTATCAAAAATCAGTAATCGAAGCTAAATCAAGAGTTACCAATAAACAAACTGAAGTTGCTGCTGCTAATATCAAAAAAGCAAAAGCATTACTAGAAGTAGCTCAATTAAACCTTACTTACACTGTTGTAACAGCAGCTATAGACGGTCAGGTTTCAAAAATAGATATCCAACCGGGACAATTGGTACAACAAGGGCAATCTTTGTTTTACATCATCAATAACAATGAAGCTTGGGTTGTAGCTAATTTCAAAGAAACTCAATTGAACAAAATGGTTGTTGGTCAAAAAGTAACTGTAAAAGTAGATGCTTATCCTGGTTATGCTTTTGAAGGAACCCTTACCTCTTTCTCACCAGCAACAGGATCTCGTTTCTCATTACTTCCTCCGGATAACGCAACAGGAAACTTTGTAAAAACCATTCAGAGATTACCCGTAAAAATAAGCTTGAATGCATCAAACGATCCTGAAAAAATAAAATTGCTTCGTCCGGGTATGAACGCTGATGTAGATGTTCATTTAAAATAATGAGCTTTTGAAAAACTTATTTAAAAGAATTTAAACCATTACATATTAAAAATTCAAAATGGTACAAAATCAAGAAGACGATTTAGTAGAATACGGCTTAAACAGGGTCATTATCACGATAACCTGTATAATGTGTGCTTTACTCGAAATTGTAGATACAACGATTGTAAACGTAGCCTTAAATAACATGAGAGGTAGCCTTGGCGCTACCTTAACCGATGTGGCTTGGGTAATTACCGCTTATGCTATTGCAAATGTAATCGTGATTCCTATGACGAGTTGGTTATCACAACAATTTGGTCGTCGTAATTACTTTGCAACCTCTATTGTAATTTTTACAGTGGCTTCCTTTTTGTGCGGAAATGCCACAAATATATGGGAGCTCGTTGCCTTTCGATTCATACAAGGTTTGGGTGGAGGAGCCTTATTGGTAACCGCTCAAACCATTATTACAGAGAGTTATCCTGTTGCCAAAAGAGGAATGGCACAGGCTATTTATGGAATGGGAGTTATTGTAGGACCTACACTTGGTCCGCCATTGGGAGGTTATATTGTTGACCATTTTTCATGGCCTTTCATTTTCTACATCAACATTCCAATTGGTATTATTGCCACTTTACTAACCATTGGTTATGTAAAAAGCCCAAAATACGGAGACAAACTAAAAGCCAACCAAGTCGATTGGTGGGGAATTATACTCTTGGCCACTTTTATTGGTTCATTACAATTTGTTTTGGAGCACGGTCAGCAGGACGATTGGTTCAATGACAGCATGATTGTAACCTTAAGCATAATTTCATTTTTTGGTTTAGTTTTATTTATATGGAGGGAACTTATTTATAAACATCCTATTGTAAACCTAAAAGTTTTAAAAGACAACAATCTAAAAATTGGAACGATTATGTCTTTTATTATGGGATTCGGGTTGTATGGATCAACATTTATCATCCCGATATACACCCAATCATTATTAGGATGGACAGCTACCGATGCAGGATTATTGTTAATACCAAGTTCCATAACAACGGGTATTATGATGCCCTTTATAGGTAAAATGATTCAGCGTGGTATCCCACAAGCCTATCTGGTTGCATTAGGATTCCTAGTATTTTTTCTTTTCACCTTTTTGATACGTGGTGTAATGACACCTGACACTGGAGTAGAACACATGTTCTGGCCGTTAATTCTTAGAGGGGTTGGTTTAGGACTTTTATTTGTACCTATCACCACTCTATCATTATCAACTCTGAAAGGAAAACATATTGGTGAAGGAGCTGCCTTTACAGGAATGATGAGACAATTGGGAGGTTCTTTTGGTATCGCCATTATTACCACTTATATCTCAAGATTCAATCAGGCACATCGAGTAGACCTAATTGCAAATCTTGATCAATCGTCATTCAAAGTGCAACAAATGGTACACAAACTGCAAATGGGGTTTATGGCCAAAGGTTATACTGCCAATGAAGCGCTGTCTAAAGCCTATAAAGTAATAGAAATGAAAGTGATGGCGCAAAGTTCTGTGCTCTCATTTATGGATATCTTTATGTATCTCGGGGTCTTATTCTTACTATGTATTCCTTTTATTCTTTTGATCAAAAAAGGAAAAAACAAAGTAAATCCAGCTGATGCAATGCACTAGATCTTAGATTGCAGACTTTAGAATTTAGATTTTAGATTTTAAAAAAACTCCGAATCTCACTTATTAATTAGTGAAATTCGGAGTTTTTATATAAAATAGATTCTCTGTTATGAAATTGACTTCCTCTTTACTTCAAAATCCAAAAATCTAAAAATCTAAAAATCTACCTCGTAAAAATCAAGTGGTTCCCTTTGGATAAATTAGCGTCAAACTGATAGCCTTCATAATTGAATCCTTTTAGATCATCAAGGGTTTGGGCATTGGTATCCAGAATATAACGCACCATCAATCCCCTAGCCTTCTTAGCGAAGAAACTAATCATTTTTAGTTTTCCATCCTTGTAATCCTTAAACTCAGGAGTGATAACAGGAACTTTCAAAGTTTTTACATCTACAGCCGAAAAATATTCATTACTGGCTAAATTGATGAACAACTCCCCTTTTTTGAGTTCTTTATTCAAGGAATCAGTAATGGTCTTTTTCCAGAACTCATATAAATTTTTGCTTTCGCCAATAGGTAATTTTGTTCCCATTTCGAGACGATACGGTTGTATTAAATCCAATGGCTTCAAATATCCGTACAAACCTGATAAAATTCGTAAACTACCTTGAAGCTGCTCTAATTTATCCGTAGGAATAGAATAAGCGTCTAACCCAGTATAAACATCACCATTAAAAGCATAAACTGCCGGACGCGCATTTTCGGGTGTAAAAGGAGTTTTCCAATCCTGATTGCGTTTCCAGTTCAAATCCGCCAATTTCTCTGAAATAGACATCAATTCCGATAAGTTTTTGGGTGATTGCTGTTTCAAAACTTTATGAACCTGTCTGGATTCTTTTAGAAAAGAAGATGCTGTATGTAGTGTTGTTGGCAATTCTTGCTCGAAGTTTAACGATTTGGCCGGCGATAGTACGATTTTCATATTTTCTAATTAATGACGCCAAAAATACAAATTCCGAGACTAAAACCACTAAAAATATAGATTACGTGAAAAGGAAAAGTTCACAAAAAATAAAAAGCCCTCTTGATTATTTGTAATAAAAAGAATATTTATATTTGTTTGATTACCAATACAAAATAGCGACAATCACATCTTTTTTAGATGTTTTGTCGCTACTTTGTAGAGAGTATATGCAAGTTAGCTACAATTTTAAAGAACGATTACCTTAAAAAAAGAAAAGTTATGAACATATTCATTAGTTGGTCTGGAGAAAATAGTAAAGAAATTGCAAACGCATTAAAAAATTGGATTCCAACAGTTTTACAGTCTGCAAAACCTTATTTTACTCCGTCAGACATTGAAAAAGGATCGAAATGGGAAAGTGAAATTACAAAAAAACTAAATGAATGTAAAATCGGTATCATATGCTTAACTCCAGAAAATACTGAAAAACCTTGGATACTTTTTGAGGCCGGTGCATTATCAAATAAACTTGAAAAATCTAAAGTTTGTCCAATTTTATTTGGTTTGAATAATTCAGATTTAAAAGGCCCATTAGCAACTTTTCAAACAACTGAATTTCAAAAGGGCGATTTCAAAAAGCTAATGAAAACTATGAATTTATTACTTGAGGATAACAGAATCTCAGATGCAGTTTTTGAAGAAGTATTCGAGGTTTTTTATCCAAAATTAGAAAGTGTAATTAATGAGATTCTTTCAAACACAAGCAATGAAAACGAATCAGATAACATTCCTAAAAGATCTGATAGAGATATTTTAGAAGAAATATTAGAATTGACTAGAAAACAATATGTAAAACCAAAAATTACCGAAGAAAATCTATTACCTCCAGATTTTGAATTATGGAAAGACACATATGACTTCACACCGTTACTATTCGAAGAAGCTTTAAAACTTAAAGTGGACGATAGGGTTGTTCACGCAAGATTTGGAGAAGGCATTGTTACACACATTATGATTCCAAATAATTTAAAGGATTCAAAAATTGAAGTTAAGTTTGATGAAAAAGGTATTAAACTTCTTCTTTTAAGATACGCCAATTTAGGAAAACTATAGCTAACAGCGGTTTAGCGAGATTGCGAATTATGGGGTAAACACACGTTTTCGTTTCGTAAGAAATTTTTAATTTAACCGAAAATAAACGGTTCCAAAGTTCACACCTCGCCAAGCTGCAAACCGTTATAGACTATGTTACAAAACTGCTTGACACAACAACAATGATAGAAGAAATAAAAATATACAACCAAAAACAGGCACTTGATGATCAAGTAATTTGCGACCAACTTGCAAAAATAATTGACAACGAACTAACCGAAGCAGAAAGTAAGATATGGCATGCTCACCCTGTATGGTTTTTAGACGGCAACCCGATTGTTGGTTACAGCAAACAGAAAAGAGGTATAAGACTGATGTTTTGGAGTGGTGCCGATTTTGACGAAGAAAAATTGAATATTAAAGGAGCAAAGTTTATGGACGCTTCTATTTTCTACAATACTATTTCTGACATTGAATTTGACGATTTGATACTTTGGCTCAAAAAGTCAAGAGAAATTCAATGGGACTATAAAAACATAATGAAAAGAAAAGGACAACTTGTAAAATTACACTAACTAAACACTTTTATAATTATGGAAAAGCTTCAATTTAAAATAACAATTAATGCCCCAGTAGAAAAGGTTTATGATTTTATGCTTGGCATCAGCGATAAATCTAATTATGAAAAATGGACTGCTTTGTTTAATCCTACCTCTAGTTTTGAGGGTAGTTGGGATAAAGGAAGTAAAATACTTTTTATCGGGACAGACGAGAAAGGAGAAAAAGGAGGAATGGTATCTGAAATAGTGGAAAACATACCAAACAAATTTGTTTCAATCAAACACAATGGAATTTTAGTTGCCGGTAAAGAAATTACAGAAGGTCCTGATGTTGAAAAATGGGCAGGAGGATTTGAAAATTATTCGTTTGAAGAGAAAAATGGAATCACTGTAGTATCCGTTGAGTTAGACTCCACTGAGGATTTTACAAATTATATGAATAAAACCTATCCACTGGCATTAGACAAACTGAAAGAAATAAGCGAAAAATAAACAATTCCGAAACTCGCAACCTCGCCAAGCTCCGGAACGTTGGTGGCAATTTAACCGAACTGTACTATGACAAAAAAAGCATTATGGATTTTAATGGTTGCATTAGCGATTGTAATTGGACTTTACCCAAATATTTATTTCTTGATAGACCGGAAATTTGGATTATTAAGTTCAAAATCCGCTGAGTTACTGACAAACACTTTTTGGAACATTTGTTTTTACACTCATATCATTTTAGGAGGAATTTCTTTGCTCATTGGCTGGACACAATTCAGTTCAAAAATCAGAATATGGAATCTTACTCTACATAAAAAAATTGGAAAGGTTTATTTAATTGCAGTTCTTCTTAGTTCCATGACAGGCATTTATATTGGCTTTTTTGCTACTGGAGGACTTATATCTTCCTTAGGTTTTATTTGTTTAGGTATTATTTGGTTTTATACCACTTTAAAGGCTTATTTATACATCAAGAATAAACAAATAGAACAACATCAAAAGATGATGGTTTATAGTTACGCTACTTGTTTTGCTGCCGTTACATTAAGAATATGGCTTCCGTTTTTGACAATGTTTTATGGAAATTTTGTAAAAGCCTACGTTATTGTAGCTTGGCTGTGTTGGATTCCAAACTTAATTATTGCTAGTATAATAACAAGACCACGCGCAACACAAAAAATATAAACTGCCATCAACAGATTTGGCAATTGGTTTAATGGAAAGTTGGTTTTGTATTTGATAGATTTGGCAAATCCGAAAATAACGCTAATTTAGTCCCAAATTCGCTAGAGTAGCGACACTTTAGGCGGTAATTTTACAGACTGACCACTAAACTGAAAGACAAATTTGACTTACTATACAAGAAATGAAAAGAATTATATTTAAGTTTTGGTTAATAAACATTTTAATAAATATTGCGTTATTCATTACTTATAGAATAGTAATTTCAGAAACAAATCACGCTGATGGAAATTTTCTTGAAACGCTTTTACAAATTTTAGATATAGTATTGAACTTAGCTTATTCATTTATATATCTCATTGCTATCACTTTCTGTTCGTTTGCACTTTTTCTAAATCTAATAGATAAAATTAGAAATAATCTTTATCTATCATTATTAACATTTTTAGGAATACCTTTATTTTGTGTTATTTTTATAATTAGTAAGATATTAACTGACGGTCTTCCAATCGACAATAATGTTACTGTGTTTAGAAATCTTCTGATTTTTTCAATAATTTATCTACTTTTTACAACTTTAGAAATTTTATTATTCAGAAAAAAATTAAAAAAATCCGGGCTAAATGAATAAAAACTACCGCTAACAGCAACTACAACCGATTTAGCAATTGACTTAATGCTAAGTTGATTTTGTATTTGAGATATTTGGCAAATCCGAAGAATGGGCTTAATTTAGTCCCAAACCCGCTGTAGTACCAGAACGTTAGTGGTCAGCTTAAAAGCGAAAAATTATGATGCATAAAATTGAGATTCCATCCAGTAAAATTAAACTTATTTTAATGTTGATTGGAACATCTGTTTTTATTGTAGGCAGTTATTATCTTTTTCAATATCCGGAGCGATTTATTTCTTATCGTTTCAGAAGCGTTGAGTTTATTAAAACAATTGGATTATTTATGCTTGTTTTTTGTAGTTCAGCTTGGCTTTATATTCCAATAAAATTATTTGACAAAAAACCTGGGTTGATACTTGATGAAAATGGAATTTATGATAATTCTAGTGCTGTAAGTGTTGGCTTGATATTATGGAAAGACATTGAATCAATTCGGATCGAAAAAATAAATTCGACAAAAATGTTAATAGTAAATATCCATAATCCTGAAAAATATATTGAAGGCTCAAATAGATTTAAAAAAGTTCTTCTAAATTTAAATACTAAATTATACGGAACACCCTTAATCATTGGACTGGCAGGATTAAAATATGATCGCGAAAGGCTCGAAAAATTAATTATTCGAAATTATGAACTTTACAAAGAAAAGCCGAACCACTAACAGCTACTACAACGGATTTGGGCAATTGGCTTAATAGAAAGATTGTTTTGTATTTGGAATCATTTGGCAAATCCGAAGAATGGACTTATTTTAGTACCAAACCCACAGTAGTACCAGAACGTTAGCGGTTATTATGAAAACGTAAATATGAGAATCTTAGCAATAATTCTAATAATATTTTTTGTAGGATGCCAATCTCCTAAAAAGGATTGCGATTTTACTTTTTTTAAATGGAATATTCATGAAACATTTTATCTAAAATTCAACTCGTCTGATACACTTTACTATATTAACACTTATCCGTTTGAAGAACAAACTTCCTTTACAATTTTAAGTAGTGAAGAAAAAGAAAAAATTCAAAATATCTTAGACACATTATCTTTCCCAAAGGATAAAGAGTTTGTAAATTCTTCAATTGAAGATGGAGAAACTTATGCCTTTAATTTAAAGAATGGCAAACAATTCAAAACACTTAAAATTCATGAATATAAAGGACTAAATCAATTTTTACGTTTTGGGAAGTCATTAGAAGAAATTAAGAGTCTGCATAAATTCAGTCAAACAAATAAAAAATTTGATTTAAATGAAATTAATAAAATACTTATTGCTCCAGTACCACCACCAATTATAGAAAAATAACGATTGCCAACAGCTACTACAACGGATTTAGACAATTGACTCAATGAAAAGTTGGTTTTGTATTTGGAATGATTTGCTTCGCCTGTTCACTATCGTTCGGGTGGCAAATCCGAAGAATATACTTAATTTAGTACCAAAATGTACAGACAAATTGCACCGAAAGCATCTAGATGAAAAACAATTTGAAAACACGAATTTCTTTCCGCAGAAAATTTCAAAGCAGAAGCGTAAAAATCGGAATCTAAAAAGAAAAAAGTTGAAAATTGGAATTTGAAGCGGAAGCTTGAAATTAAGAATAAAAATTGAATACAATTTTATACAAAAAATACAAACCTTAAATTATTAATTCAAAAAGGGAATGCAATCAAAGCTTAACATCACTGAATTTAGAGAAAAATTAAAAAACTCTACAAAAATTGGACACCCTCAAATCAAAACTAATACTCCACTTAATTTGTTTTTTTTCGATTCTTCAAAATCTTTTTATGGACGTTACAATGACTCAACATTCTATCTAACTTTAAATTTAAGAATTACTCATAGTTCATACCTCATAAAAGGGAATTATAAATTTGTGAATAAAAAACTTCAAATTCAATATGAAATTTTTCCGAAATTTAAATATCAAAAATATTTTTTACTATTATGGTTAGTTTGTGGAATTGGTATGATAGTTTATATCAATCTTACATTCGGTAACAAAAACAATGTAATGATATCAAATCTTTTTTTATTACTAATGTTAACCTTTGGAAGTTTAAATTACAAGTTTAGTAAAAGAATTATAGAACAGAAATTTAGAAAAACATTTGAAATTTACACGTAAAAAACGACCAGCCTATAACAACTACTACAACGGATTTGAGCAATTGGCGACACCCTACAAACTTTGAGCAGACATATGCAAGAAACAAACAAAATACCCGACAGTTTACAAAACGACAAGTTGAAGATAAAGATTAATTCGGACGAAAATCCTTATCACTCTGTTGATATTCAGCAAAAAATCTATCAACCACGCAAACTAACTTCGTATTTCATCGTGTTTATTGAAAGCGGCTCTATTACCTACAATTTAGATTTGCAAGACATCACACTTACAGATGGACAATTGCTTTTCGGTATGCCCAATCAAGTTTTTACACCGCCCTATAAAGCAGACAATCTTAAATACTTCAAGGTATTATTTGATGAAAATACGTTAGCATTGCTGCCACAGCAATTTCCTTTTTTAATCAACCCATTAAACTCGCAAACAATAATTTTTGACAACGCTGCAAAGCAAAGGGTAAAAAAGAGTTTTGAAATTTTAAATCAAATACTTCACGTAGACAAACATCCAACAGACACAGAAATAGTATTGGCTTACCTAAACTCACTATTGGTAGAATTGAACAGCGCCTATTTCAAGAACAAAGAACCAATCAATATTTTAAACACTAACCTTTCAAAATTTATTGAGTTCAAGTTAGCGGTAGAAACACATCTTACAGAGCAACCTTCTGTGAATGCAATAGCCGAAAAATTGGCCTTAACCACCAACAGTTTATATCGGATTGTAAAAGAATATTCGGGAGTTTCGCCTAAAGATTTTTTTACCAACCGTTTAATAATAGAAGCACAACGAAAACTGCATTATTCAAATCTTTCAGTAAAAGAATTAGCCTATGAGTTGGGCTTTAATGACCCAGACTATTTTTCACGCCTTTTCAAAAAATGCACAGGAAAAAGCGTAAGTGAAGTTTTAGAAACTCGGCAAGATTTGTCAAGAGAATAAATTGATTTGTCCATCTTCTCTGTTTTTTAGCAATCTACTTTTGCTTCATTAATTTAAAAACAGAAAAAATGAATTCACAGAATCACGATCACAAAATAGAGAATAATAAAAATGTGAGCAAATCAGCATTAGTGACAGGAGCCAACAAAAGCATTGGCTTTGAAGTGGCGAGGCAACTTGCTCAAAAAGGAATTTATGTTTACCTCGGAAGTCGTAATTTAGAAAACGGTTTAGAAGCCGTTACTAAATTAAAAGCGGAAGGCTTAAACAATGCAGAAGCCATTCTGCTTGACATTACAGATGATAAATCTGTAGAAAATGCCCGTGCAGAAATTGGCAAGAAAACAAAAACGTTGGACATACTTATCAACAATGCAGGCATCTATGGCGGCTACCCACAAGAAGCTCTTAATACAACTATAGACCAGTTCAAAGCAACATACGATGCAAATGTTTACGGAGTGGTAAGAGTCACGCAGGCATTTATTGATTTATTGAAAAAATCATCTGAACCTCGTATTGTAAATGTAAGCTCAAGTCAAGGATCTATTACTTTGCACAGCGACCCTTCATACAAATATTACGATTACAAAGGAGCCGTTTATCTTTCTTCAAAATCAGCAATGAATATGTACACAGTTGTTTTGGCATACGAACTAAAGGATAGTAACTTCAAAATAAATGCTGTTTGTCCCGGATATACAAAAACGGATTTCAACGGTCATCGTGGACCTGGGAACGTTGAAGATGCTGGAAAAAGAATTTTAAAGTATGCTTTGATTGACAAAAACGGGCCTACCGGAAAATTCTTTAGTGAAGAAAATAATCCTGTGACTGGAGAAATTCCTTGGTAACAAAAACATACTAACCTTGGAGAAAACAACGAACCGCTAACAGGTATTGCCAAAAGCGGGGCTGAAGTGCAAAATTCAAGTGTAGTTTTTCAATATAAAGAAAGCCTCGCAATAATTCGGGGCTTTCTTATGAAAACTAAATTTGGCATGGTACTATTTCATATTAACCCATTTTTCTAAATAAGCATTCTTTAACTAAATCACCTCTTTAAGTTGGTATGTCCACAACTGCAAAACCACTAAAATATACATTACGTAAGCAGGAAAAGTTTACAAAAAACAAAAAGCTCTCTTGATTATTTATAATAAAAAGAATATTTATATTTGTTTGATAGCCATTACAAAATAGCGACAATCACACCTTTTTTTAGATGGTTTGTAGCTACTTTGTAGCGAGCATATACAAGTTGGTGGCAATTTTGCGAGACATCTCACCTACATTAATTAACAAGAAATAAAAAAATGAAATTAACAATTACAATCGGACTTCTTTTAATTGGACATCTTACATTTGGACAAGACAGAATTCAAAAAATTGACAGTTTACTCAATTCTCTTTATTCAAAAGAGAAAATCAATGGAAATTTTCTAATTGCAGAAAAAGGGAAAGTTATTTATAGCCATAGTTTCGGACTTGCAAACGAAACAACAAAAGAAAAGTTGAACGAAAATTCTATTTTTGAATTGGCATCTTGTTCAAAGCAGTTCACTGCTATGGGGATAATGATACTTAAAGAAAAAGGGAAGTTGAATTTAGACGATGACATCAATAAATACTTACCCGAACTTTCTTTTTATAAAGGTGTAACAGTAAGAAACTTATTGAATCATACCGGAGGTCTGCCAGACTATATGCAGCTTATGGATAGTTTATTTGACAAATCTAAAATTGCCACTAACAAAGACATAATTAATATATTTAGTAAACATCAACCAAAAATATTATTTGAGCCAAATACTAAATGGGAATATAGCAACACGGGCTATGCATTATTGGCATCAATAATTGAGAAAGCATCGGGTTTGACATACGCTGAATATCTAAACACAGCTATTTTCCAACCGTTGAAAATGAAAAATACCTTTGTGTACACTCGTAGATTATCGCCAAAGAAAATTGACAATTATGCTTTTGGTTATGTTTACTCAGATAGTTTGAAAAAATATGTTTTACCAGACGAATTGAAAGAAACTAACATCGTTATTTGGCTTGATGGTATTGTTGGAGACGGAACAGTTAATTCAACTGTAAAGGATTTATTAATTTGGGATAGAGCATTATACACCAATAAATTACTCACAAAAGAGGGAATGGCAGCAGTTTTTGAACTAGCAACTCTGAAAGACGGAGCTAAAAGGAATTATGGTTTTGGTTGGGGAATTGAAGACAATGCTGATTTTGGAAAAATTGCAAACCATAGTGGCGGTTGGCCAGGTTATGTAACTTTTATCGAAAGACATATTACAAATGATAAAACAATAATAATACTTCAAAATCACAATAACGTTACAATTCCCTCAAAATCAATTAGAAGTATTCTGTATAATAAACCATTACCAGTGCAAAAAATCAGAAAAGAAATTAGTATTACACCTGAAGAACTTCAAAAGTTTGTTGGGACTTATAAAGTTGAAAAAGATTTTGAAATCAAAATTTCATTAGATAAAGACCAACTATTTTCACAATTGACAGGACAAAATACGTTCCCGATATTTGTAGAAAGTGAAATGTTATTTTTCTATAAAGTAGTAGATGCACAAATTCAGTTTGAAAAGAACGAAAAAGGAGAAATTTCAAATTTGTTTTTATTACAGAATGGAAATAAGATAGAAGCAAAACGGACGAAATAAAAACTGCCACCAACACACGCTACAAGCAATTTGGGCATTTGGCTAAATGGAAAAATGGTTTGTATTTGGATGATTTGCTTCGCCTGTTCACTATCGCTCGGGTGGCAAATCCGAAGAATAGGCTTAATTTGGTCCCAAACCCGCTGTATTAACAGGACGTTAGCAGAAAGTTTACAACAACCGCAAACAATACGAAAATGAAATCAATAGTTCAAAATTTAAGAGAGGATAAAAACTTAACCCAAACCGAACTTGCCGAAAAAAGTGGTCTTTCGTTAAGGACAATTCAAAGGATTGAAGCAGGAAATATCCCAAAAGGATTTACATTAAAAGCACTTGCAAATGTCTTTGAAACTGAACCTAAAAAACTACTTCCTTCCAAAGAATTTATAAAACTTGATAGAGCAAAATTGATTAATTTTTCAAGTTTAATGGGACTTATAATCCCTTTTGGAGGAGTTATATTCCCTTTGATTTTGACCTACAAAACAAACGACCCAAAAAACAGAGAACTTGGAAAAAGTATAGTAAGTGTTCAAATACTAATAGCAGTTGCACTCTCTGTTTCACAAATCCTAAGTCCATTTATTCAAAAAGGATTATCTCTACATTTTCCGCTTTTTATACTTCCGTTATTATTAATTATTTGCCTGAAATTATTGGTAGTTATTATAAATGGCAATAGTTTAAACAACAAGAATGATTTACATAAAAACCTAAAAATTAATTATTTATAAATCATGTCAGGCAATTGACGTAAAAATGGCGTATTACTTTTGTAAAGAAATTGTTTTCAAATTTAGAAGTTTGCAAAAAAATAATTTATGAAAGTTTTAAAGAAAATTGTACTGACATTATTGGTCGTTTTAGTTTTAGCTATGCTTGGCGGCTATATTTATTTTGACCAAAAATTCACTCCAGAAAAAAATTATTTGACGGTAAATAATGAAAGTGGTTTTATTCCATTTAAGTGGTTGGGTTCTGAAAAAAATGCTTTGTTGCTTCCTATACATTTTTCGAGCGACACAATAACTTATTATTTGCAATTTGACACAGGTTCGCCTTATACTGTATTTTACTCAAGTTCAATTAAAAAAATCAGACAAGCAATTATAAATAAAAGCCTTGTAAAAACTTCTTTCTATATTGGAAAGACAAAAATTACTTCCGATAAATTCAAAATTTATAATCACGGAAATGACAATAATAATGATTCACTAAAAATAATTGGGACTATTGGAGCTGATATTTTAGAAAACAGAAAAACAATCATCAATTTTAAAGAAAATTATATTGCAATAAATTTATCTAAAGTGCCCTCTCGATTTCAATCCAAACTCTTTGATTTCAAGTTCAAAAAAAGAAAAATCATCGTTAGAGGTTTTTTAAAAGGACAAGAGGAAAATTTTTTATTTGATTCGGGTACAAGCTCTTATGAGTTATTAACCAACAAAGAAGTATGGAAAAACTTGAAACTAACTAACTCAAAAATTGACATTGAAAAATCACAATCTTGGGATAAAGTTTTAACTACATATACAGCTAACTGCAACCAAAAAATACAATTTGACAACCACGAAATACAATTAAATAATGTCACTTATGTCGAAGGATTTTCACAAGTTCAATATTCAATGATGAAATTTTCAGGTATGACGGGAATGTTGGGCAATAAAATATTTTTAAACAATAGTTTATATATTGACTGTACACAAAACAAAATGGGAATTGAATAAAAAAACCTTCTGCTAAAAGCTCCCAATATACTTTAACTAAATCGCCACTTTAAGTTGTTATGTCCACAGCTATAAAAACAACTAAAACAGACATTCACCTGAGCATAAAAAGTTTACAGAAAAATAAAAAGTATTTTTAATTATTTGTAATAAAAAGAATATTTATATTTGTTTGATAGCCATTACAAAATAGCAACAATCACACCTTTTTTTAGATATTTTGTCGCTATTATTTTAGAACGCCCCATAAACGATAACAACAAAAAAAAAATGAAAACGACACTCTTAACAGCATTACTTTTAACATTAGTTCAAATCGGATTTGCTCAAACAAATTTTGATAAAACAAAATTGGACAATTACTTCAATGCACTTGAAGAGAACAATAAGTTTATGGGAAGTGTTGCCGTTTCAAAAAACGGAGAAATCATTTACACAAAATCAATCGGATTTGCAGACGTTGAAAAAAACATTAAAGCAACCAAAAATTCAAAATACAGAATTGGTTCAATTTCTAAATCATTCACGGCAGTTTTGATTTTAAAAGCAGTTGAGAAAAAAAAGTTAGACCTAACCCAAACTATTGACAAATGGTTTCCAACAATCAAAAACGCAAAGAAAATATCTGTAAAACATTTACTTAGTCATAGAAGCGGAATACACAATTTCACAGACGACAATGACTATCTGACTTGGAACACACAACCAAAGACAGAAAAAGAAATGCTTGAAATTATAGCAAAAGGCGGCAGCGATTTCGAACCAGACAGCAAAGCAGAATACAGCAACTCAAACTTTGTGCTTTTGACTTACATTCTAGAAAAAACTTTTTCAAAATCGTATTCTGACTTATTACAAGAACATATTGTGAAGCCGCTTGGTTTAACAAATACTTATGTTTTTGGAAAAATCAATACAGCCAACAATGAATGTAAATCATACAACTTCGCAGGAACTTGGAAGGCAGTAACCGAAACAGACTTTACAATTCCGTTAGGTGCAGGGGCAATAACTTCCACGCCAAGTGACTTGACAAAATTCGCGGATGCCTTGTTTGGAGGAAAACTTTTAAAACCTGAAAGTCTCGAAATAATGAAAACCATTAAAGAAGGTTACGGAATTGGTTTATTTCAAATGCCTTTCCATGAAAAGATTGGCTATGGACATACAGGCGGAATTGATGGTTTTAGTTCTGTTTATTCACATTTCGCAGAGGACAAAATTTCGTATGCTTTAACCACAAACGGAACAAAACTAAATATGAACGATATTTCAATTGCTGTTTTAAGTGCAATTTACGACAAACCTTATGACATACCTGTTTTCACGACTTACAACTTGACTTCGGAGGATTTTGATAAGTATTTGGGCGTTTATGCTTCCAAAGAAATCCCATTTAAAATTACAATTACAAAAGATGGAAACTCTATAATCGCACAAGGCACAGGGCAACCAGCATTCTCTCTTGAAGCAACAGAAAAAGATAAATTTAAGTTTGACCAAGCAGGAGCAAAATTTGAATTTAATCCTATAGACAAGACAATGATTTTATCACAAGACGGGGGACAAATTAAATTTACAAAAGAATAAAAACAGCACCCAACATCGGCAATTATACAGCTCGAAATAAAAAACAAACAAAAAAAATGGCAACAAATTTACCCTATATGGTTTCGTCTGGAACCTTGACAAAAATTCTTAATAAAATCTGTGACGCTTCAATTCCTGAAAATTTTAATGGAGATTTTTTAGGGACTAAACTTGGTTTTCCCGGAGGAAATCAAAAAGCTTTTATCCCTTGGGCTAAGAAATGTAAACTATTGGGAGAAGATGGAGCGCCAACACAACTATATAAAGACTTTAGAAATCCTACTCACAGAGGTGCTTCAATGGCTTCAGCTTTAAAAAAAGGTTATGAAGAATTATATGTGCGAAATGAATATGCACACGATTTAAGTAAGCCGGATTTTATAAAATTAGTAACTGATACGACTGGACTGGCGCACGATAATCAAACGGTAAAAGCAATAGTGAATTCCTTTACTAATGCTAAAGAATTTGCCGACTTTGAAAGTGACTTAAAAAGAGAAGATAATAGTACTCAAACTGAAAAGATAAAAGAAATTAAATTAGATATTGAAACAAATGATTCTGTACAAAGAGCAAGTCGCAAAAGACAAATAGATTTAGGAATTAATTATACAATTAATTTAGTCTTGCCAAAAACTGATGATCCAGCTATTTATAATGCTATTTTCAAATCGCTTAAAGAAAACTTGTTAAATGAATAATCAACAAGACCAATTATCAAAAATTAAATTATTTGCTCTTGCCAATTCATTGACAGAAAATGAACTTGATAAAATCGAAAATGAATTTGATTTAAATTTAGGGCGAATAGAAAAAAAAGAAGTTCAAGCAAAAAGTTACTATTTGCAATTTAATTCTGATTATAGAAAAGAAGCACGAATGATGGCTCAACACTACGAAGTTTTTTATTGTTTAGAAAAATCTATTAGAAGTTTAGTTGTCGAACTAATGTTTGAAAAATATGGAGATAATTGGTGGGATAACGTAAAAGAAGAAATTCGGAAAGGTGTTGATTTGAATATTAAACGTGAAGAAGAATCAGGTTTTACAATTCGCTCAGAGGAAAAAATAGATTATACGACATTTGGAGAATTAAGCCAAATTGTTACCGGCAATTGGGAAGCTTTTGAAACTCTTTTCAAAAGAGGACAAAGATCTTTTCAAAAGATAATGACAAATTTAAATCAATTAAGAGGACCAATAGCTCATTGTTGTCCTTTAGCAGAAGATGAAATCGTTAGATTAGAACTAACAGTAAAAGATTGGTTCAGAATAATGGAATAAAAACTACCACTAACAGCTACTACAACAAATTTAGGAAATTAGCTTAAGAGAAAGAAAGTTTTGTATTTGGATGATTTGGCAAATCCAAAAATAGGGCTTAATTTTTTTAATAAGTATACTTTAAATTGGTAGTGAGTATATGGTAAAGAGTCGAAGCGTTAAAAAACAACGCAAAAAATACTTAGATAATTCTTACAGTTTTTATTATTGGTTTAGTTTTAATAACTTTGCGAAAAGAAGAAAAGCAGACAGTTTTTAATCAAAACATTAATGTAATGGCTTATAGTCCAAAAAAAATTGCAGATTATTTTTTACTGAAAGGCAAAGATGACAATACTTTGACACCTATGAAGCTAATAAAGTTAGTTTATATAGCTCATGGTTGGAGTTTAGGCTTGTACAATAAAACTTTGATAAATGAACAACCACAAGCTTGGAAATTTGGGCCTGTAATTCCTAGTCTATATGATGAATTTAAAGAATTTGGGAATAAAAAAATTGAAAAACAAGTCACAGATAACCCTATTAACGACCAAGATTTAACAAAATTTCTTGATAAGATTTGGGAAGTGTACGGAAAATATACAGGAGTACAGTTAAGTGCAAAAACGCACGAACCAAACACACCTTGGTCTAAAACTTGGGAAAAAGCTAAAGAGTACTTTAATACATTTTCCTTGTCAATACCAGACGATTTAATTAGAGAACACTATTTAATGAAAATCGCTAATAATAAGCAAAATGCTTGAAAATTTATTAGATGAAATACAAGACAATGTCGTAAGCACGGATATTGACAATAGGGCTTTTAACGAAGAACAAAGCTATGAACGTAAGAGCGACCAACGTAAGCTAACTGAAATCGATATATTAAAAGCGCAAGTAAATAAATTAGAGCTTAGAAATAAAAGATATAAAGATAATACCGAATTAAGAAGAGGTTTAGCTATACTTTTTACTATAACAATTAATGCTTGGTTATTTGCTGTATTTTTAATTTTACTTACAAACACTAAGACATTAAAATTATCAGATTCCGTTTTAATTACGCTCTTAACAACTACAACAATTCAAGTTTTAGGAATGATGTATGTGATTCTTAAAAACTTATTTCCAAGCAGAAAAGATAAAAATAACCCGAACACAACCACATAAAAACAACTACCTACAACAACTACTACAACGGATTTGGGTAATTCGCTTAATGGGAAAATTATTTTGCATTTGATAGATTTGGTAAATACAAATAACGAGCTTAATTTAACCACAAAAAATTACAAACCAACAATCTAAAAAATAAAAAAAGAGACCTCAATAAGGTCTCTTTTCTGTTTTAATATATCTTTTTATAAAAGGTTATTTTCCTTTTAGTAATTGTTCTAAATATTCGACTTTATCTTTTTCAGCTTGAACTAAGCGTTCATATAATTCAACCACTTTATCTAAAGGATTAAAAGTACATGTACTTTGGGGACCAAAATTACTACTTGAAACAGCTTCATTAAAAGTATTAAAATAATTAAATACCGCTTCTTCCGAAAAATTTTTAATTGCTTCTACCGTTACACCAAGCGCCTTTGCAATCTCTGCAAGTTTTTCATCTTCTATGGTTTCGCTATTTTCCATGGCGGATATTGCCTGTTGGTTTGTTCCTAAAGCCTGCGCTAACGCTTCTTGCTTCATGTCTCGGAGTTCACGAATACGGCTGATTTTTCGCCCTATATGATTTGGTTTTGTTAATGTGCTCATAGAGTCAAAGATAATAATTAGGAATAAAAAATTAAGCAATAGGTAAAAAACATATTCAATTCGGTACGATACATTCAAAAAACGATTCTGTACGCTACCCTATCTTCTTTACTTGTGCCTAGTAAACAAAAATACAATTTAATAATAATGTTTAACATGCAAAAGCAAAAAATATGAATTGGCTTACAGTATCAAAACTGCACATAGAATTTCAAATCTTAGCAGATTTTTATGGCTCATTTTAATAGATTGGTGTTACGTTCAAAATTACGCCATACCATTACAAAATCGGCTAAATCTGTGTGC